>JAIRXY010000244.1 GCA_031268055.1 Prevotellaceae bacterium
CTACGTTCAGTATGTTCGATTCAAAGGCAAAGACAGGGCGGGAGATATTATCAATGAGCACATATTTGGCGGAAACCTTTGCAAGGAGCTGGCTAAAATCGACACATTCATCGAAACAAGCATCTCGCAGAAGCGACCGATTCCGGTGAGCGTTTTGCGGGAAGAAACTGTTTCTAAATATCCTTACTGGGCTACGCGCGAGCTACTGATGAATGCTATTATGCATCGCGATTATGAGACGAATGCACCGGTGCAGTTTTATGAATACGACGACCGGATAGAGGTGCAAAACCCCGGCGGGCTATATGGCAAGGTTAACCCTGCCAATTTCCCGAACGTGAACGATTACCGTAATCCTTTCATTGCGCAAGCCATGAGGATTTTAGGATATGTCAACCGCTTCAGCCGCGGCGTTTACCGGGTACAAAAAGAGCTGGTAGAAAATGGAAACGGAAAAGCGCTGTTTGACTTCTCACTGATTACTGCTTTCAGAGTAGTAGAGAAGGTATCGGAACGGTATTTTGAGGAGGGTTTTGGTACGGACGCCCCCCAAGAAACCCCCAAGAAACCCCCAAGAATATTCAGGAGGAGGCCTTGGCAATCATAAAGTTAAATCCACAGATAACGCGTGAGGAGTTGGCAGCGCTATTAGGTCGTTCTTCGGAAAGCATAAGACACCATTTGAAGCAATTAACCAAAAAAGGTATCATAAAACGCGAAGGCTCCACCAAGGCCGGTAAATGGCTGATAGTGTAAAGTCATGCCTTTTGCCGCTCTAATCTTTGTAGGAGGCTTTCACCGCGTGGGGTATAGCTGGTAGTACATGAAATCCTGCAAAGCTGCAAATCCTGATTCAGGCAATTAGCCGCGAGAGGGTTTCATTCCTAATTCCTAATTTCGAGTCTTTTCCACCCACTCCCTTGCCCTCACAAAAATTTCTATCCACGGTGTTACTTCGTCGGATTGGTTGAGGTCAGGGAGGTAGGCGCACGTCCACGGGTAGATGGCGCGCTCGGGGTGCGGCATCATGGCAAGGTGCCGTCCGTCGGCGGAGCAAATGCCGGCTACCGCACCGGGCGACCCGTTGGGGTTGCCCGGATACGCTTCGTAGGCGTAGCGTAGCGCAACGTTGTAGCGCTCTACCCCCAGCGGCAGGTCGAACTTACCCTCGCCATGCGCAACCCAAATACCCAGCCTTGCCCCGCTTAGCGATTTGAGCATCACCGAGGTGTTTTGCGGAATATCAACGCACACAAAGGCGCTCTCGAACTTACGCGAATCGTTGTGCAGCATGCGCGGCTTCGGGTTGTCGTTGGGCGTGATGAGCCCCAGCTCCACCATGAGCTGGCAGCCGTTGCAAATGCCCAAGCTCAGCGTGTCGGGGCGGGCGTAGAAGCTGTCCAGCGCCCGCTTTGCTTTGGGGTTGTAGAGAAACGCGCCCGCCCAGCCTTTTGCCGACCCCAGCACATCGGAGTTGGAAAAACCGCCAACGAACGCTATCATGCTCACATCCTCCAGCGTTTCGCGCCCCGAAACAAGGTCGGTCATGTGCACGTCCTTTACGTCAAAGCCTGCAAGGTAGAGCGCCCACGCTGTTTCGCGCTCGCACTGCGAGCCTTTTTCGCGAATAACGGCAGCGCGCACCCCCGACGCTGTCCGGCGGCGCGGGTCAACGCCGTAGTCGGCAAGTTTGCCCGTGAAATGCTGCGGAAAGCGGTAGGTTAGCGGCTGCTTTTTGTAGCTCTCAAACCGTTCCTGCGCCTGCTGCTCGCCGCTTTGCCTCCTGTCCAGCAGGTACGACGGCTTGTACCATACGTCGCGCAGCTCGTCAATATCAAGCTTGTACTTTTGCCCGTTGTGGAACAGCCGTACCACGCGTTGGGTAGCCGGACAGCCGATAGCTACCGCCTCAACGCCGTAGGAGTGCAGCATTTCTTTTACCAAAGCGGCGTCCTGCACCTGCAACACTAACGCCGGATTTTCGGCAAACAGCGCCATGTTTAGCGGGCCAAGTGGGGTAAGGTCAACCTCAAGTCCGCCTTCGACGTTGGCAAAGGTCATTTCGAGCAGCGTAGTAATCAACCCTCCGGACGAGACATCGTGCCCTGCCAGCGCCAGCCTTCCTTCGACCAGCGCCTGCACAGCGGCAAAAGCTTTGGCAAAGTAGGCAGCATCGGCAACGTCGGGGGCAGCCCCTCCCTGCTCGCCCAGCGCCTGCGACAGGCTGCTCCCCCCCAGCGCCAGCGCCGACCTCGACATGTTGATGTAGAGCAGCGTGCTATCAGGGTTGGGCTTGAGCACGGGGCTTACCGCCTTGCGGACGTCGCTCACCTCGCCCACGGTGGAGATGATAACCGTGCCCGGGGCAAAAACCTTTTTCCCGTCGGGGTATTTTTGCGTCATGGAGAGCGAGTCCTTTCCCGTCGGGATGTTTATCCCCAGCGCCTGCGCAAAGTCGCTTGCGGCTTTCACCGCGCTGTACAGGCGCGCGTCTTCGCCCTCGTTTTTGCAAGGCCACATCCAGTTGGCGCTCAGCGAAACGCCCGCCAGTCCGCCTTCAATGGGCGCCCAAACGAGGTTGGTCAGCGCCTCGGCAATGGCCAACCGCGACCCTGCCTCTGCGCTGATGAGCGCCGCCGCCGGCGCATGGCCAATAGAGGTGGCAACGCCCCGCCTGCCCTGATAGTCGAGCGCAACGATACCCAAGTTGTTAAGCGGAAGCTGAATTTCGCCCGCGCACTGCTGCATGGCCACGCGACCCGTCACCGAGCGGTCGACTTTGTTGGTGAGCCAATCCTTGCAGCCCACCGCCTCAAGCTTCAGCACTTCGGGGAGAAGCTCCTCAAAAGAGATTGTTGAAAACATAGTAGCAATGAAAATATTTTGCATATAAAACCAGCGCTGCGAAGGTACGAAAGAAATTTTGAATTCTGAATTTTGAATTTTGAAATGGCTTACGCCAAAACCTCAGCTCCAAAATAGCCACATCGCCAATCTGGAACGCAATGTGGCATCCAACCACCATCAGAACGGCGAAGCTCCGAAATATTCTTGTTGAGTGATGAAATAAATCCTAAAATGTCCATTGAAATATAATTGCCTGATAACCAATGTGTGCTTCTAATGGGCGTTATTAGAAAAATTGTACTACAACAATTTGATAATAAATTATGTACGCTGCATTAATTCGTGAAAAATCGGTAATCCCCGTTTGGTGTGGCTTTAAGTTACACCGAACGGGGATTTTCATTCAAAATTCAAAATTCAAAATTTCCAAAGCTACGTGCTCGCTGCAAAGGCAAAGAGGTAGCTCATGAAGAAATTCCACACCGTAACTACTCCGATGGCCAGCAGCTTGGAGAGGTAAAAGTGAATTTTCAGCTTTCCGGCGAGCAGGTAAATTACGGCGCTGTTGATGGCTAACCCCACAAGGGCAATGCCGATGAACTTTGCGTACTCCGCCGGAATGTTGTTGTGGCTGTGGAACGTCCAGAGACGGTTGAGGATATAGTTGGAGCTGGCGGCAGTGACAAAGCCAAGCGCGTTGGCAAGATACTTGTTTATCTTTAGCTGCTCCTTGCAGACGTAGGTAACGGCGAAATCAACGGCTACGCCCGACCCGCCTACTACGCAAAATTTTATGAACTGTGCTATCATTCTCGGATAAAAATTTACTTTACAAGTTTCTCTCCAAATGTTGTTTGCTGTCGCTCTACCTCCAGCAGCATGCGCTGCCGCTCTTCGTCGGTGAGCTGCCGCTGGAGCGCGTCTCTGCTTGCTTCATCGCTTCCGGTTGCTGCAGCTTTCTTGCCCGGAGTATCGCTGTATACGGATTTCATTTTTGGCGCAACGCTCTTCCAAATGATGGAGGCCTGCTTGGGCGTGTGTTCGCCCTCAAAGAGCGCTCGCGCCGTGAGCTTAATCTTGCCGGGCATTACGCTGCTCCGCACCAGCACGGGCGCAGAGCCAAACTCTACCGCGCGCGGGTTTGCTCCAATGCTGCTGTTGTCGCCAATAATTTCGCCCTCGCCCTCAACGGTGAAAAGGATATTCTCCTTTGCCAACCGACGCACGTTGCCTAAGTCGTCGGTTACCTCGGCAATGACGGGGATGAAGTCCGAGCCGTCCGCCGTGAGGGGCTGCCCCTCGTTGTCCAACCGCAGCTGCAGCTTGGTGGAGCGGCGCGAAGGCATTTTTTTCTCACGCGCTACCACCTTTCCGTCAACAATTCCCTCGGCTATGAAGTAAACCTCCTCCCACTTTTTCTTGACGTAGGGAATCAGGCGCATGTCGTAAAAATCATACGCATTTTTGAACACCACCGGCGGGTTGGGTATTCCGTGCGGGCTGCGCTCTACCTTTTGCAGCAGCGTGTCGCGCCCGTAGCGTATCAGCCGCACCGAGTCGCAGGTGGTAAACACCACTACGTCGGCGTCGGAGAATGGAGTTATTTCGTGGGCAATGAATATCATTGGCTCTTTCAGCTGATTTTTAAAAGCGTAGTACGAATACTTGGGCTGGCGAAAAGCGTCCATGAATCCGCCCCAAAACGGGTCGGGGTGGTATCCGCGCTGGTGGTCGAATGAGTGCCACATGGCGCCGCCAAAAAACTGCCTCGGAGCGCTGCACATCTCGCCGTACGACTTGGCTAAGTGTAACGCTTGCAGCACCTGCGGCCGCTCGCCCCAGCTGCGCGAAGCGCGATGAATGGCGTTGTGCGCATACCAGTCATCGGGGTTGTCGCCAAACTCGCGGGTGAATATGGGCTTGTCCGTTTCGGCGGTATCTTTTGGCCAGCCGTAAACAACGTCGTAGCTATCCTTTACACCCTTGGAGTTCATGTCGGCTGCGGAGAAGCACCCGGGCTGCTCCTCGCGCACCGCTTGCAGCGCCTTTAGCGAAAAGTCCAGCGGGAATGAGGTCTCGTTAAGTATAGGCTCCCACATCAGCAGGCAGGGATGGTTGCGGTCGCGGCGCACCATGCTGCGAATGTCGGAGTACACCCGCTGCGGAAATGCGGTATCGTTCTTAGGCCAGAACTGCCAGCCGGGGGTGGCTACAATGACAAACATTCCCAGCTCGTCGCAAGCGTCCATGAACGAGGGGTCTTGCGGGTAGTGCGCCACGCGAATGATGTTCACGCCTGCCTCCTTGAGCTTTTTTGCGTCGCGCCAGTGCTGGGAGTTGGGCATGGCGTTGCCCACGTATGCGTAATCCTGATGCCGGTTTACGCCGATGAGTTTTCCGGCGTAAGGCTCTCCGTTGATGTAGAGGCCATCGCGCCCGCGCATTTCTACCTTGCGCACTCCTACGCGGGTTGATACGCCGTCAACCGCTTTTCCGTCGGCCACAATGCGCGACTGCAGGCTGTAAAGGTACGGCGCTTCGGGCAGCCACAAGTGAGGATTTTTCAGGCTTAGCGCCTGCCGTACCTGCTGCTGCTCTCCCGCCTTTAGCGAGAGCGTGGTAGCAGCCTTTGCCGCCACAGCGCCATTTTTATCGCAGAGCAAAGTCTCCACCGTAAAGCGCTGTGGCTTGTTGCCCTCGTTGACTACGTCGGTGGCAACGCTCATGGCGGCCTGCCGACGCGTAACATCGCCGTACTGCACAAAAATGCCGCCGCCTGCTACCTTGTCCACGTCGCTGGGGTCGGTAATGTGCAGGGGGGAGGTTACCACGAGGTACGCATCGCGGTAAATGCCTCCGTGGTAGGTAAAGTCGAGCGTATACTGCGGCTTTCCGGGCGGATAGGTTTCGTCGTTGCTGTTGTCGGTCATTACCGCCACCACGCTGCGCTCGCCTGCCGCCACGCCCAGCCCTGCAAGGTCAACGCTGAACGGCAGGTAGCCGCCAAGGTGCTCTTTTACCAGCTTGCCGTTGACGTAGACTTTGCATTTGCCCATGATGGCCTCAAAGTAGAGAGATACCCTTTTTCCTTCCCAATCTTTGGGAAGCGTAAAATGCTTGCGATACCAAGCCACGCCTTGGTAGTTGCGCCCTCCGCTCGCCTCGGCAGGTACCAGCTCTACCGTGTGCGGCAGGCATACCACCTCCCAGCTTTCGTCGTCGAAGTTGGCTTGCGCGGCGCTTGCAGCGTCGCCTTTGAGGTAGCGCCAGCCCACGTTAAAGCTGTAAGCCTCGCGCCCGCTATTGCTCAGCTCGTAAAAACCTGCCGCCGAAAACGGGCTTTGAGCGGCAGCAGGCAGCGCAACAACCATTGCGGCAGCTGCCAAAAAATTCAAGGATTTCATGATTCAAAAGGTTTAAATTAAATTAGAAAAATCAAAATTCCGCGTCTACTTTCTCACAATAGCGAAACGTATACTCACCCGACCCCACCAGCAGGCTTACGCTGTCTAACCGCGCTATGGTGGGTGTTTTTTCCCAAGGCTCGCCGTTGACCAGAACGTCTGCCCCCTCGCTGTCGGGGAGCACGACGGACGCCGTAGCGTTTACGGGCACCGTGAGGTTGAGCGTAAGCGCGTCGTCTTTGCTTGTCCACTGCACCTTTACATCGCCGTAGGGCGAGGCGTGCAGCGCCTTGACGTAGGTCAGGCCGGCCACCGGCGCGGGCGCTACGCAAAAGTGGGAAAATCCCGGTCGCTTTTCGTCGGGCGTAATCCCCGCCAGGGAGCAGAAAAACCACTCCTCCAGCTGCCCCATCATAAAGTGATTCCACGAAGCGCTCTTGCGCGGGTCCCACTGCTCGGCGAGCGTGGTAAGGCCAAGCTTAAGCTGAAATCCATACCCGGGCGCATCGTAGTGGTTGTGCAGGGCGTACATTACATCGTTGCAGTCGCTGCGCGCCAGCGCCTGATACAGGTAGCGGTTGCCCACGCTGCCCGTGGTGAGGCGGTTGCCGTGCGCCTGAATGTCTTTTATCAGATTCTCCAGCGCCGCCTGCCTGTGCTGCGGCGCTACAATACCCATGAATAGGGGTATTGCGTTGGAGGCTTGGCTACCGGTGCCGTACTGCTTGCTGTCGACGTCAAAAAATTTGTTGTTGAACGCCCAGCGGATGTTTTCGGCCAGCGTCCGGTATTTTTTTTCGTAGCTCTCCAAGTGAAGCATGGTAGCCGCCTGCGCCGTGAGCGTAGCCACGTAGTAGTAGTGCGCCGTGGCCGATAGCGCAACCGGCGTGTTGCGGGAAAATCCTGCGGCAAAATCGCCGTAGTCGCACCAGTCGCCCAAGCCGTGCGACACGATAT
>JAIRXY010000272.1 GCA_031268055.1 Prevotellaceae bacterium
TTTGTGCTGTTTGGCGTGCCTACCGCCGTGGCAAGCTACATCATGGCCAGCAAAATGGATGCCGATGCAGACCTTGCTGCCGGTATCCTGTTAGTCACCTCGCTGCTCTCCGTTTTTACTATTACGCTCGGAATTTACATCTTCAAAGCCTCGGGGTTGATATGAGAATTTTAAATTTTGAACCGAGCGAGAGACTATACTTGTATAGGGAAAAAATGGAAAAAGGTCATGACACAAGCCCACATCGGTAGCTTCGGCAGCGCCGGTAATGTCACCGGCAGTTACAGCTGTCGGCACGTCGCTCGTTAGGCCAATCCGGTTGCTGCTCACCGCTTGCTGCTTTCGGCTACAGCTTTCATTTTCTCCATCACCTGCTTTGCCAATGCTTCGGCTCCCTGAAGGGTGCTGCTCTCGGCGTATATCCTTACGATAGGCTCGGTGTTTGATTTGCGCAGGTGTACCCATTCTTTTTTTGCGTCAAAGTCAACCTTTACGCCGTCAATATCGGTTACGCGCTCGGAGGCGTATGCGGTTTTTATGGCGTTCAGCACAGCGTCCACGTTGATGTCGGGCGTTAGCGTCAACTTGTTTTTCGACATGAAGTAGGGCGGATAGCTGGCGCGCAGGGCGCTCATGCTCTTGCCCTGCTGTACATAGTGCGACAGGAAAAGCGCCACGCCTACCAGCGCATCGCGGCCGTAGTGCAGCGCCGGATAGATAACGCCTCCGTTGCCCTCTCCGCCTATGGCTGCGTTGGTTTGCCTCATTTTTTCCACTACGTTCACTTCGCCCACAGCCGCAGCAGCGTATGCGCCGCCGTGCGCCTCGGTCACGTCGCGCAATGCCCGCGACGACGACAGGTTGGAGCACGTATTACCACCCTTGGCGTGGCTCAGTACGTAGTCGGCGACGGCCACCAGCGTGTATTCTTCGCCAAACATTTTTCCATCTTCGCACACCAGCGCAAGCCTGTCCACATCGGGGTCAACCACAATGCCCAGGTGCGCCTGCTGCTTCACGACCTCGCTCGATATTTCCGTCAGGTGTTCGGGTAGCGGCTCGGGGTTGTGGGCAAACTGTCCGTTGGGGTTACAGTTGAGCTCCACCACCTGCTCCACGCCCAGCGCGCGCAGCAGCTGCGGTATGGCAATTCCGCCTACGGAGTTAACAGCATCCACTACCACCTTGAGCTTTGCTGCTCGAATAGCCTGAGCGTTCACCAGCGGTAGCGCCAGCGTTTGCGCTATGTGCTTTTGCAGGGAATCGTCAGCGTGTACCTCTTTTCCCAACTCGTCCACCTGAGCGAATTGCAGGTTGCCTTGCTCCGCCATTTGCAGCAACAGCTCGCCATCCTTTGCGCTCAAAAATTCACCTTGAGCATTGAGCAGCTTAAGCGCGTTCCACTGCTTTGGGTTGTGACTTGCCGTAATGATAATGCCGCCATTCGCCTTTTCGCCGGTTACGGCAAGCTCTACCGTGGGGGTCGTTGCCAGCCCTATATTGATTACGTCAACACCGCATGATTGCAGCGTTGAGGCTACGAGGCTGCTCACCATAGCGCCCGAAATTCGGGCATCGCGCCCCACTACTACCTTCATTTTTTGCTTGCCGGGTTGCTGTAGCAGCAGCCATGCAGCGTATGCCGAGGTGAATTTTACGACATCTATCGGCGTAAGGTTGTCACCTGCTACACCGCCAATAGTGCCACGAATACCGGAGATAGATTTTATTAAAGACATTTGTATTATTTTTTTGAATTAATGGAATTTGAATTATTTTTTTTGAGGCCGCGCGATTTTTACAAGCCTGCATTTGCGCTGTAGTACATCCTCCGAAGCAGCGATTTTATTTTGGAGGCATACTGCGGATCCCTTGCCCACGTACCGGTGAGCTCGTCGATGGTAGGGGCTTTGCCCTTGGGACTTACAAAGTGGTAGCGCGGGTCTATCAGGTCGCCTGCCAGCGGCTCCCTGCTGGCGTAAGCCTTGAGATGCTGAATGTGCGCTCGGATTCCCGTAACTTCATCGGGGAAAATGTGCCCCGTTTGCGTGGAGCTCACGGCTCCCAAGCCGCAAAAATTGTTCATCTGCGGGCCTACTAAGCCTTTGAACTGCAAAAATCCGGTTTCTAAAATCATCTGCGCAAAGGCAACATCGTGATTCACGCCTTCTGCGTGCGCCTCGGTGATGTAGAGCGGCGCCAGCCGCGCGGCGCGTCCGGTGTCTCCCTCAATAGCAGTAACGGCAATAAACGTAACCATCTGTCTGGCTGTTAGCTTACCGTTTCCCATGATGTGCTGTGGAATATCAAAAAAGCTTATATCCGGCGCTTGCGCCCACGCTACGCCAAACGGAGCAAGGAAAAATAAAGCCGCTGCAACCGATTTTGTCATAAAGTGATACATAGAAATTTTGAATTTTGAATTTTGAATAAAGTAAAAATACATGCCAATACATAATCTACACATGCCTGCTGCTTGCAAAAGATGCCCTTTGCGCTGCGCAGCAGCCCTGCTGGGTTGCGAATTTTTAAGTTCACACTAAACTACAAAGGTAAAAAATTACGCCCAAATTAAATCAACAATAATGCTGTCTGCCACAAACCAGCGGTTTTCGGGAATAGTCAGCCTGTCGCCATCTACCACAATATTCTTACTATCAATGTGTTTTTTTGCGTTGTTGAGTAAATAATTTATCAACTCTTTATCAAAAATTTGCTGCAAGTAACTCAAACTTATGCCCCATATGGTGCGCAGCCCTGTAAAGACGTACTCGTTATAGCGCTCTACTTGGCTCAGGTTTTCGACCTCAAAAAAATCTCCTTCCTCCTCCATATTTTTGATGTACTGAGCGTTGCTGGCAACGTTGCTTTGCCGCTGCCGTCCGTTGTACGAGTGCGCCGAAGGGCCAATGCCAATGTAGGGTTGCTGCTGCCAGTAGGCCGCGTTGTGCTTGGAAAAAAAGCCGTTGAGGGCAAAGTTAGAAATTTCGTAGTGCACAAACCCGCTCTTTGCGCTCACCTCGCAGAGCAAATCGTGCTGCATGACCAGCTCGTCTTCGGGCGGCAGCAGCAGCTTGTTTTTGCGCTGAAGCACGCCAAAAGGAGTTCGCTTTTCGATGGTGAGCGCATACGCCGAAAGATGCTGCACGCCCAGCGAAAGTGCAGCTTCGAGGTTGCTGCGCCAGCGCTTGGCGTCCATGCCGGGCAAGCCGTACATGAGGTCAACGGAAATATTTTCAAACCCTGCCTTTTGCGCCATCAGCACGCTGCTCACAGCCTGCTGCGCGGTGTGCCGCCGGTTGAGACGCTGCAAATCGTCGCCAAAAAATGACTGTATGCCAATGCTGATGCGGTTGACACCCATATCGCGCAGGCGATGCAAGTACTCGGTCGTAACGTCGTCGGGGTTGAGCTCCACCGTGAACTCCAGCGGCGGTACGGCGCAAAATGTTTCTATTGCTTTTTGTATCAGCGTGTTGAGCGTATCCGGCGGCAGCAGCGAAGGCGTTCCGCCGCCTATGTACAGCGTTGCCTGCCGTGCGCCGAAGAAAAAACTTTTTGCAGGCGCAAAATAATTTTTACGCCTTTCCACCTCGCGCAGCATAGCCGTAACAGCTGTCTGCACAAGCGATTGCGAAGCCACCGAGTAAAAATCGCAGTAGCTGCACTTGGATTTACAAAAAGGTATGTGCAAATAAATACCAATCATATTGCAAAATAAGCTACTTTTGTCGGATATTTGGTAGATGTTCGCCTTACAGAGTACGAATTAAAACGAGAAAGTTTAGTATACAGTTTGTTAACATCTTGAATTTGTAAAGTGACAATATTTTTTTTATGGAGAATAATCAGGAAGAACCAAAGACTTACCGTCCACGCACGGGCAGCGTAGAGCGCAGAAAAGCGTCGTCGGCTGCCTCCCGTGACGATGAGCAGCCAACCGACAACGACGAGCCAAAGCCTCGCGAGCGCAAAAGCGCCGCCGAGCAGCCGGACAATCGCCCGTCTACACGGCAGAGCTTTTTCAAAAACCGCACGCCGCAAAGCAAATCGCACGACGATGGCGGATACGACGACGCGCCGCGCCGCGCTCCCCGCACCTCCCGCACCGCGCGAAAGGACGAAGACGCAAAACCGCGCCGTAGAGCAAGCGGCAGCAGAGACGGCGGCAACAGACCACAAAAAGCGGCGAGCTTTGATAAATTCCGCAAGGAAAAACCGCGCAGCGAGCGCCGCGCCTCCGACCGCGAAAGGCCGGACGGCAACAGGCCATACGCCCGCAAATCCTACAAGGACGACGAATCGCGCAGCCGTCGCCAGCCGAGGACGTACGGAGGACGGGACGAGGCGTACCGCCGCGAAAAGCCATCCGGCGAATACGGCGACCGCAGCAGGGCTAAGCGGCCGGATGAAAAGCCATACGGCGAATACAGCGGACGCGGTAGAGCTAAGCGACCGGACGAAAAGCCATACGCCCGAAAATCGTACGACACATACAACACAAAGGAGGATTATGCACCGCGCAGCAGCAGCAGGCCTCGTTCCGCGCGAAAGCCATTCGTCGAAATTCAGGTGAAAGAGCCTAACATGCCCGTGCGCCTCAACAAGTTTATCTCCAACTCCGGCGTGTGCTCGCGCCGCGAAGCAGACGAATACATACAGAACGGCGAAATCACCGTAAACGGCGAAGTTGTTACGACGCTTGGAACAAAGGTGCTCCCAAGCGACGAAATCCGCTGGAACGGAGATAAGCTTTCGGGCGAAAAGAAAGTGTACATTGTACTCAATAAGCCCAAAGGCTACGTTACCACCGTAGAAGATCCCCACGCCGACAAGACGGTGATGGACCTCATTGCTGGCGCGTGCTCGGAGCGCGTGTACCCGGTGGGGCGGTTGGACAAGAACACCACCGGCGTGCTGCTCTTCACCAACGACGGCGAGCTGACAAAAACGCTTACCCACCCCAGCTACAACAAGCGCAAGGTGTATCAGGTAACGCTGGACAAAACGCTCAAAAAACCCGACATGGAGCAGCTTGTGGCGGGCGTAGAGCTCGAAGACGGCGCTGCCGTTGCCGACGAGGTGGGCTACACCAACATGGAGGACAAAACCGAGGTGGGGCTGGAAATTCACTCCGGCCGCAACCGCGTGGTGAGGCGCATGTTTGAGACCTTGGGATACGAGGTGAAAAAGCTCGACCGTGTGTACTTTGCAGGGCTTACCAAGAAATCGCTGGAGCGAGGCAAGTGGAGATTCCTATCGCCAAAAGAGGTGAGCATACTTAAAATGGGAGCATACGAATAAGCGACAACGCGACTCCTGTCTGCGCTCGCGCAGACAGGACTTGTACACTAAATGCTCCGTAGGATTCAGCCGGCGGAGAGTGGCGCTTTCGCCGGTATCTTCGTGGAATACGGTGGAGGCAGCTATTTTTTGCCAACCCTCCATCCCTAACGGGTAGGCCGTGCAAAACCTGCGCCAAAAAGATATCAATTTGCCAAATCTTATTTTACTTAATGCACTATATTATATGCCAATGAATTGCATTTTATCATTACTCTTAAATCACTATTGGCCGACAAACATGAAAACATGCTGAATTCAATTTATATGTTATTTATAATAAGCAGATTATAAATTCAATTTTCAATTTTTCAAAAGCTACCTCCCTAAAAAATAGACAGCTGTACCGCTGTCGAACTCCTGCCTTTCAGCTTGCCTCGTTTGGCATATGCCCGTCGCTCCGATTTTACAGTCCACGCCGACGTAAAAGCCCAAGCTCGAAGGGCGTTACTTCCATAACCGCAGGTAAGCGAAGTCCTGCCTTTCAGGTAGAAGAGCGTATGTTCGCCTTACTGACCGCAGGCTGCGCTGCACTTACCTGCGGTTATGGAAATCTGACTCTTCGAGTCATTCGCTCTTCGCAGCCTTTAACCCTGTCATTTCCATTGGTGCGGATTAGTCGGTTTGTACTGAAAAAAAACCACTATTGTCCGATAAAAAAGGTAAATGTCTCGAAAGCGCCAAGCCCAACTTGGATTACGCCCTTTCAGGACTTGACGGCTAACTCTTGCTCCATCCGTAGGGGTTGCCCTACGCTATTGATGGCCGCCCTTTCAGGGCTGAAAGCCCTAAATCATTAGCGTAAGGCAACGCCCTACGAAAACGGATACCCACAAAGTTCAAGCCCGGAAAGGGCGAAATCCATGCGACGAACTTTTTATCGGACAATAGTGGGAAAAAACGGCTCATCAGTAAATAAAAATATTTTTCCGTGTAAAATCAAATATGCCAAATTGATTGACGCGGATTTACAGCCATATCAGCGGAGATTTTCAATATTTGTTAATTCAAAGATAACCAGTTATTTATAATCGTAAAAATGTTTTTATTTTTTATCGAATAATAGTGATTTTTATTTATCAGTAGGCCATTTTCTACACAAATAACAGTAGCAAATCAAAAAAAAACAACCATAATTTCCGAAAAATGCATAAAATCAAAAAAAAAATGTACTTTTGTACTTTACAAAATCGTAGATGAAAACCATACGAAATCGTAGATGGAAATTATACGAAAGCGCAGATGAAAATCATACGAAATCGTAGATGATAATCATACAAAATTATAGATGAGGATTATACGAAATCATAGATGAAAATTATACAAAATCATAGATGAAAATTATACAAAATCGTAGATAAGAATCATACAAAATCGTAAATCAAAATCGTACAAGATCGTAGATGAAAATCATACGAAATCGTAGATGAAAATCATACGAAATCGTAGATGAAATATTATTTATTTGAAAATAAATATTTTATGAGTAGGTACAATCAAAGGATTATTGACAAAAAAATCAGCAAAAAGTTGAAATCTACGGGTGGTATTTTG
>JAIRXY010000032.1 GCA_031268055.1 Prevotellaceae bacterium
CACGGCGGCGCATACTACGTGCAGGAGGCGGCGTCCATGCTGCTATCGCAGGTAGCGTTGCAGCTGCTGCAAAAAGAGGGGCTCAAGGCGCTCGACCTCTGCGCGGCGCCGGGCGGGAAGGCTACGCTGCTGGCCGATTTTTTGCCGCAAGGCAGCCTGCTGGTTGCCAACGAAACTATACGCAGCCGTGCAGGTATCTTGGCCGAAAATATAGCCAAATGGGGCAATCCGCACGTGACAGTTACGCACAACGACCCCAAGGATTTTGCGCAGCTACCCAACTTTTTCGACGCTATTTTTGTAGATGCACCCTGCTCCGGCGAGGGCATGTTTCGCAAAGATAAAAATGCCGGCAGCGAATGGAGCGAAGCCAGCGTACAGCTATGCCGGGAACGCCAGCGGCGCATCGTGGCTGATGTTTGGAGCGCGCTCAAAGCCGGTGGATACTTAGTGTACAGCACGTGCACGTTCAACGCAAGGGAAAACGAAGAAAACGTGCGGTGGATAATGGACGAGCTGGGAGCAGACAGCGTGAAAATTGCGGTGCAAAAAGAGTGGGGAATCACCTCTGCAAGCGAGCTGGGGCTTGACTTTGCAGGAGAAGTTCACGGCTACCGTTTTTTTCCGCACAAAGCGCTTGGCGAAGGTTTTTTTGTGGCGGCGCTGCAAAAAAAATCCGAAGACAAGCAAAGCCTGCTCTTGCGCAGGCAGGGCAAGGCTGCAGAAGCCAACCCGAACATCCCCCATGAGCTCAAGCAATGGCTCTTGCATCCCGATGATTTTACATTTGTCCGCAAAGAAAACAAAATTAAAGCCATTCCGGTGTGCGCTTACCCAAGCCGCTACCTGCTGAGCAAGTCGCTAAACATTATTCAAGAGGGCGTGCCCGTGGCCGAAATTAAGGGTAACGACTATATTCCCTGTGCAGCGTTGGCGCTATCCACAGCGCTCAACCCCGCTGCTTTTCCTCTTATTGATTTGGACTTGCGCAGCGCGCAGCAGTTTTTCAAAAAAGAAAGCATTGCCGGAACGCCGCAGCGCAAAGGGTTTGAGCTGGTATGCCACAGAGAGCTGCCGCTGGGTTTTGTAAAAAACTTGGGCAGCCGCTGCAACAACCTTTACCCCCAAGAATGGAGAATCAGAATGAGCCTGTGAGGTGTGGATATGATTTCTCAATTGGGGATAACATGCCGCGAACCGCTCACGTAAATGCTCTCCACTTGGCTGCCATACTCGAATACGGCAATGAATGCGTCGGTGTAGCCGAGCCTGATAAACGAGCGAAGATAGCGCCGAGCATCGCCGATTTTCGTAAACGAGCCGTAGGTCCAGCGCGTGGCCATGCCCGTGCCGCTGTAGTTGCGCTTGGTAGACTGCAGCTCAAATTGTGGGTAGTTGCTGCGCAGCCTTGTAAAGTACTCCCAATCGGTTTCTATCCAGTTGGTCAAAATCTGTATGCGGTATTCGCGCGGTAAGCTTCTTTTTTTGGCAACAGGCATTGCAGCGCGGTCAATCACCTCCTGTGCGCTTTGGAAATCATCGCCCGGCTCTCTTGATATCATTTCTATCTCCAGCTCTTCCTCCTGCAAAAAAACGGTAGATAAGATTCGGATAGGGTCGGTAGAATGGTACCCTTCTTTAAATCCCGAAACCGTGTAGCGGGAATCTTTTAGGAGCGAAAAGATGATTGTTCCATCCTTGCCGCATTCCTTGCAGTCTGATGTTTTGGTAGCGTTATTCGTAGCGCAGATTTTGGCATTCGCCAGCGGCTGCCGCGTGTCTTTATCTACTACCTTACCCCTAAGCGTTATGCGCGGAAGCTCCGCTACCGTCACTTCGTCCCATGCAGCAGGTGCGGCAGCGCCGGAATCAGCGGAAAGCGTTGCGGCGGCAGGGTCAACAACAGGCGTTGCGGCAGCAGAGTCAACAACAGGCGTTGCGGTAGCGTCGTTATCAATAGCAGCGGTAGCATCATTGTCGTCAACGGTGGTAGCTGCTGCGCCTCTTTCGCCGCCAAAACCTACCCAAACGTCGGCGCTGTCGCTGCCTGTGGCTGCGGCAAAGCCTGTGTCGTCCTCTGCCACCAGCGTCTGGTCAGCTTGCACAACGAGCGTTGGCACCAGCAGCTTTGCGCCGGAGAGTACAAACATGTACAAATCGTCGCCTCCCTGACCGCCCGGTCTGTTCGACGAAAAGTAGCCTATGGTATCTGCCCTGCCAAATGCGTTGGCGTTGAACGGGTCAAAGACCAGCGAGAAGTCGTCGGCGCTGCTGTTGATGGGTACGCCCATATTTTTGGGCGTTGTCCACTCGCCGTTTTCCTTTTTTGCGAAAAAAATATCCAACCCGCCCATGCCGGAGTGTCCGTTGGAGGAGAAGTAGAGCGTTCCGTCGGCGCCCATGGTAGGGAACACCTCGTTGCCCAACGTGTTAACCGAAGCGCCCAAGTTGACGGGAGCGCCCCAGCGACCGTTCGATTCCTGCTTTTCGCAGTACCACAAGTCCATTCCGCCAAGACCGCCGGGCATGTCGGAGGCAAAATACAGCGTTTGGCCGTCGCTGCTCAGGCACGGATGCATGACGGAGTATTTTTGGGGATTGTTGTGCTCAAAGGGAACAGACTCGCCCCACTCGCTGCCGTTACGCCTTGTTGCGTATATTTCAAGATTTTCCGTCTCCACGCGCACTTTTTCCCGACCTATTGTGATGGTTGAGGCCACGCGCTTTTTGCTTGTACGGGTGTAGTACAAAAGGTCTGCGTCGCTTGCGGATACGCTAAAGGGGCCTACCTGCGCGCCGCTTTTGTTTATCGAAGAAGGGAGCATTTTGGTGAGCTCCCACGTCAGGGTAGCCTCCTCTACGGCGCTGGCGGCAAAAAAGGCTCTGGAGAAGTTGTTTCCTTGCTGGCGACCTCTGCCACAGTTAGGCCGCTCCATAGGGCGGTCGGAGCTGAACAGCATTTCCTTCGACGACAATACGGTAACGCCCCATTCGGAGTAGCAGGTATTGATATTGCCGAGGTTGGTAACAGTAACCCGCGTGGGTCTTCTTGTCCACCGCTCGGCGTTGTTGCACGTAGTAATAAGCCGTTGCGCTTGCTCGGTGTACGACACGTCGGCTTTTTGAGCGTCTTTTGCCTTTTGCTTTGCCTCTGCGTACTTTCCGTTGCGCAGCAACACCTCTGCATACTCGCAGAGGATGGAGACGTCGGTGGATTTTTGGGTAAGCTGTTCGTAGGCCTGCTCTGCCTGCTCAAAGTCGCCAAGAATTTGGTAGCACTGCGCCATGCCCCGCAGCGAGGTAGCCGCTACTGCCGGATTCCTGTGCGATTTTTCCTTTTCATACAGCAGGATAGCGCCCACGTAATCGCTACGCATTTCCAGCTCGCGCGCCTTGAGCTGCAAGCGCGTTTCCGGTAACGCCATCGCCTGCACTGCAAGCGCAGAACTTGCAATACCAACGAACAAAAACCTATATAATTTGCAATAGTTCATAAATCTACAGTTGACAATTCATTTTTCCCACCTCTCCTGTAATTCTTAATGCTTAGGAATACGAAATAAATAACATGTAATGGCTACCCTATCCAAAATGGGCAGAATATAGTTAAAAATCAGCATATTAACAACAAAATAGCAGCCTAACAATCATCACACTTCGTCCTTACGGGACGTCCGTTCCGGGTTGATTCAACCCTAACAGGGTTTAAAACCCTGTTAGGGTGATAATTGACGACCAACTACGCCACGAAGTTCAAGCCCTGAAGTAGTATTGTCAATTCTTAATTCTTAATTCTTAATTCTTAATTTCCCCCCCCCCCCTACTTCCATCTGCTGCGGCGTATGGTAACAATCCCGCTTCGCTTATCGACGCTTCCATCATCAAAGTACACCGTAAGCCGGTAAAAGTAAGAGCCTTCCGGCAGACCGGCGCCCGTAAATGCCGTACTCTCGCTGAGCTGTGCCTCCTTGTAGTTTTTATTGTAGTAAACTTCGCTGCCATAGCGATTTGCAATTACCAATTCGGCGCGCGCCACCAATCCGCTGTAAAGGTCTGTTATCACAAACTTGTCATTCAGGCCATCGCCGTTGGGTGAAAATGCCTCCATGATAGGCCACCTGCTCACCTCTGGGAACAGGTTAAGGTAGGCCGTATCGGAGTTATTATTAGCATCTGCATCTGATGATGGCTCGTCAAAATCAATCCACGCTACGCTGCGCAAGGTTCCTTTAGACGATACATTTTCAGGCTTTACCGTGACCCAAACCTGATAATACTCGTTGGTGAGCAGCGAAGGAATTGACCAGAGCATCAGCTTGCCGTTTTCCTCTTCCTCTCCTGCTTCATTGCCGGATTCCGCATAATTGACATCGCTGGGTGGGGGTTCATTTTCGGCTTTTACCTTTACTATTTTCAGGGCAGAATCCGCTTGGAAGTAAAGCCGTACGCCGCCCTCCTCGGTGGGATGCCTGCCGTAGTTTGTGACGGTAATAGTGTAAGTAGTATCAGCGGAACTGCGCATATCTACAGAATCGGGAGCAATGCTTACGCCAATATCGTAGGGGTCTCTTGTAAAAGTCAGGTTGAGGTAGGCGGTATCGGCATTATCGGTAACATCAACTTCACGCTGCGTAAATGATGTATTGCCAACTTTAATTTCTACAATATTTTTCAGGCCAAAGTAGTCGCCTTTCGATAAATGGTCAGCCCCCCCTACCTCTACTTTTCCGATAGCATCCGCATAAGGACTTCCGTATTTCAGCGTGTCAATGCGGTATGCTAACCACCCTGTTCTATCGGTCGCCCACGTCATATTTCCACTGTCCACAACTTTCAAGCTTGGGTCGGGTTGGAAGTAAGCTATTACGCCAGGGGCTGGATATATGCCGATGTTGCTGGCTGTGATGGTGTACTCCGCGGCTACTTCGGCGCTTTCTATCTCTATAGTATCCTCCTCCAACTTAGCGGAAGAAATGTCTATGCTGACATTGTAGGGCTCCCTTGAAAAGGACAAGCGGAGGTTGGCGGTATCGGAGTTGTTGGCAGTATCAGCCTCATGCTGCCTGAATGTCAAATCTTCAACTTCAACTTTTGCAACGCTTTGCAGGTGGTTTTCCTTACTTGGCAGCATTTTAGGTTTTACGGTTACCGTAAACGTACGAGAAGAATCCTTGAGCAGCTGGGGAATTACTGTCCATGATGACGACGCGTCGTCCCATCCAGCTTGCGAACTCGTAATTGTCAGATATTCACCTTGATAAAAATAAACCTTTACGCCATTGGCAGGATATTTACCGATGTTTTTGGCTGTGATGGCGTAGGTGTGCTCCAGCTGATTAATCGCTTCGAAAGAGTCGATATCCGGTATAGCGGAGTCGTGGGGAGAAATGCTTACGCGGACGTTGTAGTAGTATGGCTCTACTATAATCGGCGTGGCGCTGTACGTTTGGTTGTTGCCTTCGTAAGCGTCGAGCACATCAACGCTTGCTTCCGGCCATATTTGCCACGCTGTATCATTTGGTATAGCGGTAGCTACAAACAGCGTAATGAGAGCGCTGTCGCCTGCCTGCACTGCGTTGATGGCGTAGGTAAGCTCATGGCTGTCGTAGGTGATAGCCTCTTGGGTTGCAGGGTTTAATATGGAATCCAAATTGCCGCCTGCTACGGACAGGCGCTTAGCGGCGCCGCCGTTAAACGGTTTTACGTGGATGGAATCCAAGCTGACAAGCTTATCGCTCAGCGTATGGTGAAGCTGCACCGTATCTGACCGGAACTGCCCTATGTTTTTCAGGGAGATTGTATATTCCCTGCTCCTGCTGTCGTTGCCTTCAGGAGGGGCAGGAGTGACCACCTCTATCTGTACCTGCATATCGCTGCCGGGCAGTATGCTCAGAGTTATTGCTATGCTGTCCTCTATCTTCATTGAGCCATAGATGGTAGACGCTGACGCGCTAACGGTGAAAGAGCCTGTTTTTTCGAGAAGCGCCTTGCGTGGGTTTCCTTTTCTGGTATCGTGGCTGTTAATTCCCCAATCGTGGCTGTACGAGGTATCCAAAACGCCGTCAAAGTAAGTTAGTACTTTTGTTGGTTTGGTGGTGGCTATGCGCCCATTGTTCATTACGCTTATGTGTACATAAAGCGTATCTCCCTGCCTGAACTCGTGGTCGCTTGGAAATTCAACGCCATTTGCACCACAGAGCGTCATCTGCAGCTTCAGGTTAACCTCACTGCGCACCTCAACCACGGCGGTATCGGTATTATCGATGGCGTTCGCTTCGGTCTCAAAGCAGGTCACGTAGGCGCGGTTGAGGTATGAAGCGGTTGCTGAGGTATCTATTTGGCAGGAATCCAAGATAAATTGCTTTGCGCTGTCTTTCGCTAAAGCGTTAACGTCAAAAGCTATGGCGTATCTCTCTTTTCCACCATCGCTGCTAAGCACACTCACCGTTGCCGTTGTTCCCGCCGGGTACTTTATAGCGCCTGTATCAACGCCTGCCGGCAGGGTGTCGCACACCACCAAGGTGTGAAGCGTGTCATCACCGATATTTTTTACATTGATGGTATAGCTAACGTATGGCGATTGGTCGTATCCTTTGAAGAAAACCTGCTTGGAGGCAGTCTTTGTAAGCTGCACGTTATACGGATTTTTCTTTACGTACAAGCTTACGCTATCGCTTGCCTTTGCCGTTTTGCCGCTC
>JAIRXY010000044.1 GCA_031268055.1 Prevotellaceae bacterium
CCTAAAACGGAGCGCCTCGGCGTAGAAGTAGGATTGCCCGGAATCAAGGCTATCCGCCGTGCGCATGCTGGTGAACAGCTGCACGGGGGTACACTGAAAGGATGAAGCGCAAGCAGGAGCGCCAATGCGAGCCAGCAAAAGGTTGACGCCAACGGTGCGCAGAAAAGCGCTTTTGCCCGCCATGTTGGCGCCGGTGATGATGAAAAAATCAGCTTTGACGATGAGCACATCGTTGGAGACCCTTTTTTCGGCTGCAATTAGCGGATGCCCCAGCGCTTTGGCATTGATTACGGTAGGTGAATCTTCCTCAAGGATGGCTGGGAACGCAAACGTGGGGTGGTTTATGGAAAATATGGCTAAGCTGAGCATTGCCTCCCACTCGCAAATGTGCTCAATGAGCTGTGGCAGCCTGTCGCGATTTTGCCTCCTCCACTTTTCCAGCTTAATTGCCGTCCTGAGGTTGCTAAACAGCAAAGCGTTAACCAGAAATCCCCAAAAAGTGTCGCCCATGTCAAAAACCGATAGCATCCTGTGGAGCTGCGGCGTCAACCGGCCATATGCTGCTATGGGATGCTGAATGCGCCGTAGCTCCGGTGACAGAAAAGCTGCTCCGGCAAGCATATCGCTATACACATCGAAGCCTGCAACATCGGCAACAAGAGCATTCAAGGCGCTTTTAATGCGCCGAACATGCCTACCGTAGCGCCGCTGAATAATGGCCTGAGGTATGAAAAAAAGGAGCAACGCAACGGAGAAATGAGGATTGTACAGCAGGGCAAGCCCCAAAAGTATTACGTTGAGCGGCGGTGCAGCTTGCGTAAGCAGCCGCACCGCTTTTGGCAAGGTGAGCTGGTGGGGTTGCTGTAGCCACGCATGAATATTTTCGCCCGACACGGCTTGATGCTTTCTCTTTACCGAAAGGGAAGCCAGCATTTCAAATATCCAATCTTTATGGCTTGAACACAGCTCTTTGAGGGCTTCCTGCCTCAGGTAAACACGCGCAACATCCTCGGGCGGATGCTTCAGCTGCGCTGCCAAATAGGAGCGTCCGTCGGTCGTATAGCAGCGGTTGAGCAGGTGAAACAGCGAACGATTTCCAAAAACATCCAAATCGTTGGCGTATGGATGGTTTGGGTCACAAAACTCCGAGCCATCGGCATTGGGAAATTGCTGGTGAACAATGCTTGCCAACTCCTGCTCATAAACATTCCTGAGCGCTTGGCTGCGGCTTATCTCTTTACCGACGCGGCGAGAGGAGCGAAGAAAAGCAATGAAAGTAGCCGTAAAAAGGGCAAGGCCGAGCCAGCATCCCCACGCTTGATACGCTATGGCAAAGTAGCCAACGACCAAGAGGCACAAGAACGAGCCTCCCCTCATAGCGCTGTAGAGCGCGCTACGCCGATGCTTTACCAGCAGCAGCTCGTTGCACGCTGCTATATTTTTTTGGTAATAGCTGATCATAAGTATTGCTTTTCTGGAATTGCACGTAGCGCCCGTTTTTGGCGGGCAACTCCCCCATGCGCTTTTGCCCCTCAACAAGCTCAAAATTTTGTACAAAAATACTGTGCTGCGGGCTACCGGCAAATACCATGCTTATGGTATATTTTCTGGCTTTATCGTTTTATTGCTATACAATATATTGTATAACAACTACATGTGATTTTTTTGGTGACATTTTGAATATCCTATCGGGTGTACGTTGCTGCACGTAGGGGCGAAAAATTTTTGCCCGTTGATTCTCTGTTGTTATGGTGGCTATCGTTGTGTCATTATTTTGGACGAAAATTTTTTCGCCCCCTACGGTAGATTTGAGTGATTTGTGGCGCGCTTTTTTTTGTGCAATTTTTCAGATTTCAACGCTAATATGGGTGTTGCGCCACAGCCCATTTACAGAGGGAGAGCATATAATCAAGATTATACAAAATTCGCTATTCATCATATATACAGCATCCGATTTTGACTTTATCAGCATATATGTTGCATCCTACTTTATCAGGATGGTCTTTAACTATGGAATTTGGATTTTCTCGAAGTAGCTTTACAGCAATGAATATATCTCCACTTGCGGCAGCGACAAAAACCATTCCGAAAAATAATAAAAGAAAATTTCCATTAGCCATTGCTGCAATGGAAGGAATGAGGCCGAGGATAAGAAATGGCATTGCTACTCCTAACACAAAATATTTATTTTTCATTGGAGCTGTACAATGACAATATGGAGTAGGAAGTATCCATTTTTTAACGCCAAATCTTATATCTTTAAATCCATTTTTTGTAAAAAACGACCATGTAAAACCGTGTAAAAATTCGTGTAAAACAATACCTAATAAAAGAATGGATACTACCACTACAGCGCTAAGAGTTAAAGGTAATATGGAGAAATAAGTTTTATACATGTGGGTAGCAATATCATATAAGCTATCTTTCCACAAAAAAAAATATGGCAAGACCACAAATACAATATCAAACAAAAGAACTACGAAAGAAAATAAATTCGCTTTCCCTATGCTAATTGTAATTTCTTTACCTTGCTTCATAAGTCATAAGCATTAAAATGCAATTTACTGTGGAGATTTACTATATCCTCCTATTAACGTATTGTCAATCTGCCGTTTTAAGAGTTGCATATGCACCTATTAATCCAACGCATATTCCTGCCTGAATAGCCCAAATAGCAACTATTGCTGAGGTAGACAGTATAATACACCCAGCATCTACATTTTGCATTTCTACAGCATTCATCTCATGAACTCCGTAGGCATTCACATCAAAAGTTTTCATCGTAATTCTAAGGTTTAAAGTTAATAATAAATTCAAATCAGCGCGCCTGCTACGCGCGTACTTGCAAGCGCGCTTATTCGGGTACAAAGGTAAAGTCCTTCCGTCCGAAAAAAAGGACGGAAGGAAAAATTTTACACCCTCCCGTAATATTTTTTGCTTCGCTTGCGCTTACTGCCTCAAGATGCTTTATGCTTAGGCGTACCTCTAGCGATATGGAGTTTTTGTAGTAAAAGGTGCGGCTTGTTCGCGAGTAAGCGACCTCAACATTTCGTGAGCGGAGTTCGTCTAAAAGGTCGTACAAAGTGTTGCGGCTAATCCCCAGCCGCTCGGCAAGTTCTTCCGGAGTGCCTGTCCTCCGCTGCTCAACCAGCCGATTGAAGATGTCTATTTTGTCCAAGTAATCAAATATTTTCACGATTTATCAGGTTTTATAGCTCGGTATAGCTTTTCTGGAATTGCACGTAGCGCCCGTTTTTGGCGGGCAGCTCCCCCATGCGCTTTAGCCCCTCAACAAGCTCAAAATTTTGTACAAAAATACTGCGCCGCGGGCTACCGGCCAATACCATGCTTATGGCATTTTGGGGGAGATGCAAAATTTTTCGGCAACGCTGCCCTGCCTCTGCTTGCCCCTTTGCTTTCCGGCGCCTCGCACATTTTTTCACAGCGCGCATTTGTAAAGCTCAGGTTTTTCATGTAACTTTGCAAGTTCTTTACAAGGCCTAATCCAAAAGTAACCTGTGCTTAGAAACTCTATCAAATTTTATTAGGATGATGAAAAAGAAGAAAATTTTAATTGCCACCAGCGGAGGAGATTGTCCGGGTTTGAATGCAGTAATCCGCTCGTTTGTCAAGCGCGCCTCGTTCTGCCCCGAGTGGGAGGTTTGGGGTAGCATGCGCTCGTTCAACGGGCTGCTTGGCCAGCCGCAGGAGCTAAAGCTGCTCGACAGGCAAAGCGTATCGGGGATTCACGTTAAGGGTGGAACTATTATAGGTACAACTAAGAGGGGAGGTCCGTTCAACTGGCCGGTGAAGCAAGCCGACGGCACAATAAGCTACATCGACCGCTCGGACGAAATGCTTGCCATGTGCCGCGAAATAGGCTTCAACGCGGTGGTAAATATTGGCGGCGACGGCTCGCAGGCAATGTCGAAGCGGCTGTTTGAAAAAGGCCTGCCCGTAATAGGCGTTCCCAAAACCATAGACAACGACCTTGGCGCAACCGACGTGACGTTTGGGTTTCAGTCGGCGGTGGACGTGGCTACCGAGGCGCTGGACAGGCTGGTGAGCACCGCCGAAAGTCACAACCGCATCCTCATTCTTGAGGTGATGGGCAAGCTCTCCGGCTGGATTGCGCTGCACTCCGCCATTGCAGGGGGCGCCGAAATTTGCCTGATTCCCGAAATTCCGTACGACATAAGCAAGGTAAAGGCGTTCTTGGATAACCGATTCGAAAACGGAAAAAAATTTGCAGTAGCCATAATCGCCGAGGGCGCTATGCCCAAGGGCGGCTCGTCTCTGGGTAAGCAGGAAAACGAGCTGAGCAGCGTAAGGCTTGAGGGCGCAGCGCAGCGCCTTGCCGAGGAGCTGCGCTTAGCCGGCGTTGAGACCGGAATACGCTGCACCATTCTGGGGCACGTACAGCGCGGAGGGTCGCCCGTACCCTACGACAGGGTGCTCGCTTCGCAGTACGGCGTGAAAGCTTTTGAGATGATACTCGAAGAAAAATTTGGCTACATGGTAGCCTACCAGTCGCCCAACGTAGTGGCAGTGCCGCTTGAGGCGGCAGTGAGCAACCCAAAGCTGGTTGACCCTAACGGCAACCTCGTGCACGTGGCCAAAAGCATCAATATTTGCTTTGGGGATTGACGCTCAGATTTAAGGCTGCTTTTCGCCCTAAGCTTGCAGGGCAAAGCTGCGTGCAGCCTTGCATCTATGACGGCAGAATATAGCAAAGCAGATTTGCAAAGCTCGGATTTTTCGTGTAAGTTTGTGAGCAGTTTCCTTATAAAAAAACAGTAAAACTATACTCAGTAATTTCATTTTTTTTGAATTATGGATTTTAGCATAGCAAATGACCAAATTGCCGCAGGCAAGACCAAGATGGAAAAATCAATAGAGCACCTCGAAGCTCAGCTGCTGCTGGTACGCGCCGGACGCGCCAACATCCACGTGCTGGACAGCGTTACGGTGGAGTACTACGGCGCGCCTACCCCGCTGGCGCAGGTGGCCAGCGTTACCGTTCCCGACGCGCGAACAATTCTTATTCAGCCGTGGGAAAAAAACCTGCTGCCCACCATCGAAAAAGCTATTCTGGCGGCTAACCTCGGATTTACGCCGCAAAACAACGGCGAGCATATTCGCATCAACGTACCGCCGCTGACCGAAGAGCGCCGCAAAGACTTGGTAAAGCAGGTGAGGAACGAGGGCGAGCTTGCCCGCATGAGCCTTCGCAACGCCCGCCACGACGCTATTGTCGCCGTAAAGAAGCTGAAAAAAGACGGGCTCTCCGAAGACCTCGCCAAAGACGCCGAAGCCGAAATGCAAAAAATCATCGACAGCTACACCAAAAAGGTAGATGAAATAATCGAAAAAAAGGAAGTGGAAATCATGAAGGTGTAGCGCGCGCTGCGCTACCCTTGTCTCTTCCTTACCTGCTCACGCTTTTGCTCAACGGCAAGGCAAAATGTAAAATCATAAAAACCGTAATTTTTACTAAATGGCACTCCAGTGCGGCATAGTAGGCCTCCCTAACGTCGGAAAATCAACCCTTTTCAACTGCCTTAGCAACGCAAAAGCGCAGGCTGCAAATTTTCCATTTTGCACCATTGAGCCTAATGTAGGCGTTATTACCGTTCCCGACGAGCGCATAAGCAAGCTGGCGGAGCTGGTAAAGCCGCAGCGCGTGGTACCTACCACCGTAGAGATTGTAGACATTGCCGGCTTGGTGAAGGGCGCAAGCAAAGGTGAAGGGTTGGGCAACAAGTTTTTGGGAAACATCCGCGAGACCAACGCCATCATCCACGTGCTGCGCTGCTTTGACGACGACAACATCACCCACGTTGACGGCTCGGTAAACCCCGTGCGCGACAAGGAAATTATCGACTTTGAGCTCCAGCTGAAAGATTTGGAAACGGTAGAAGGGCGCATAGCGCGCGTGCAAAAAGCGGCGCAAACCGGCGGCGATAAGGAGGCAAAGCGCATGTACGAAATATTGCTCCACTACCAAAGCGCGCTCAGGCAGGGCAAGTCGGCGCGCACTGTGCAGCTCGACAACAAGGACGACCAAAAGCTGGCAGGCGAGCTATTCCTGCTCACCGACAAGCCTGCGCTGTACGTATGCAACGTGGACGAAAAAAGCGCCGTAACGGGCAACAAGTACGTTGACGCGCTACGTGAAGCTATCAAGGATGAGAAGGCTGAGTACCTGATTGTGGCGGCCAAAACCGAGGCGGAAATTGCCGAGCTGGAGGATTTCGACGAGCGGCAAATGTTTCTGGAGGAAGTAGGCCTGACGGAGTCGGGCGTGGCGCGGCTGATAAAGGCCGCCTACTGGCTGCTCAACCTCGAAACTTTCCTCACGGCAGGGCCGCAGGAGGTGCGCGCGTGGACCTACCACAGGGGCGCCAAAGCTCCGCAGGCTGCCGGAATTATCCACACCGACTTCGAAAAGGGATT
>JAIRXY010000114.1 GCA_031268055.1 Prevotellaceae bacterium
CTAAATGGTCGCACAGCTCCTCTACGGAGGACATGTTGTGTGTTGAAAATATAATGCTGCTGCCCTCTTCGCGAAGCGCAAGTATTTCGTTCTTAATAAGCTCTGCATTAACCGGGTCAAAACCGCTGAACGGCTCGTCGAAGATGAGCAGCTTGGGGTTATGCAGCGCCGCGATGGCAAACTGTACCTTCTGCGCCATACCTTTCGAGAGCTCCTCTACCTTCCTGTTCCACCAAGGCATAATATCGAACTTTATAAACCAATGCTTTAATCTTTTCCTTGCCTCGTACGCCGAAAGCCCTTTGAGCTGAGCCAGATAGAGCGCCTGATCGCCGACTTTCATCTTTTTATACAGGCCGCGCTCTTCGGGCAGGTAGCCAATGCTGTATACATCGTTGGCCTGTAGCTTGCTGCCATCAAAGTAGAGGAGGCCGCTATCGGGGGCTGTAATCCTGTTGATAATGCGGATAAGCGTTGTTTTTCCGGCGCCATTAGGCCCCAGCAAGCCAAAAATGCTGCCGCGCGGTACGGCAATGCTCACCTTGTCCAGCGCACGATGCCCCGTGTACTGCTTAACAATATCCAGCGCCTGCAAAATATCACTCATAGCAATTTTTTTGTTCGCAAAGGTAGCGTTTTTTTGCAGTAGGTAGGGCTACGAAAGCTTTATGTCAATAAAATTTTTCAACTCTTGATTCAAATATGTTTATAAATAGTGTCGCAAAAATAGGTGGAATTTCCAAAATGTTTAGTAACATTGCATGGCTATTTTTTTTGTCAACTTTTTTATTAACTATTTAGTAGCGAATCGCTTAAAACAGCAAAAGGCTGGGATTTGCAAAAACAAACAGCTGATATAATCCAAACCTCTACTTTTTTGAAATGAATTTTGATTTTTTGTACACCATTCCGTGGAATGAAATCCCCAGCTACGTATATGCTATATACGGCATTTTTTTGCTCTGCACGCTTATTCAGCTGCACTACTACCTTGTGCAGCACCGCAAGGTTGCCGGCTTTACCCCCAAGGCCGACCAAATGCGTAGCGAGCAGCCTCCTGTATCGATAGTTATGTGCGCCAGAAATGAGCAGCATAACCTTGAAAAAAACCTCCCGCTATTTTTGAAGCAAGACTACCCTCAGTTCGAGGTGGTGGTGGTAAATAACTGCTCCACCGACGAAAGCGAAATGCTGCTTTACAACCTCAGGCGATACCACAGCAACCTGCAAGTCACCTCCATTGAGCAGAACGGAAAGTTTATGCACGACAAGAAGCTGGCCATTACCGTTGGCATTAAGGCCGCACGCTACGAGACCATCATCTTCACCGAGCCGGACTGCGCTCCGGGCAACGAAAAGTGGCTCTCTGCCATGCAGCAGGCCTTTGGCGATGCGGGAGAGGTGGTGATAAGCTACTGCCGCAGCAAGCGCCGTAGCGGTATCTCCGAAAAAATTATGCGCTGCGACAGCGTATTCTCGGCGCTCTTTTCGCTTCGCGCTGCCATAAAAGGCGCTCCCTACCGCAGTACCATCAAAAATATGGGCATGAACCAAGCATTCTTTTTCAGCAAAAAAGGGTTTGCGCACTACAACTCGTATCCGCAAAGCGAAGAAACTATTTTTTTGTGCCGCAACGCCAACCGGTACAATACGCGGGTGACGCTCGCGCGCGACGCTATTCTTTCGTCGTCGCAGCAGCTCACCTTTGGCCAGTGGTTTCAGCAGAAGTGCATATACGCCTCGCTGCTGGATATGGGCAAGCGCGGCAAAAAGCGCATCGGCGTGGAGATGGCCTCGCGCGTGCTGTTCTACCTCTGCGCTGCTATGCTCATCAGCATTGCAGCGCTATGGCACGACTACTTTTTGTTCTTTGGCATAGCCCCGCTGCTGCTTTTTCGCCTTGCGGCGCAGGTGGCGATATTCGTTAAGGCAACTAAAAAGCTACAGGAGCGCGGCATTATTATTTGGCTGCTGCTGTACGATATATTTTCGCCGGCGCTCGCGCTGGTGATTGGCATGGCGCAACCCAACCTGCAAAAAATAAAAAAAATCAAGTGATGCAAAAGGAGGCCGAAAAAGTTGGGTTGCAGCAGATAGAGCAAGCCCGAAAGGGCGACAGGCACGCTTTCAGCATGCTCATAGAGAGATACTACGAGGGCGTTCTGCACCTCCTCAAGCAGCGCCTCGGAAACGTTGCCGACGCCGAAGATTTAGCCCAGCAAACGTTTGCCAAAGCATTCGAAAATATAGGCAGCTACTCCAGCAAGTACGCCTTTAGCACGTGGGTGTACAGCATTGCCAGCAACTGCTGCATTGATTTTATGCGCAAGCGTAAAATAGGCGCTACTATTCCTATCGACAAGCTGGTGGATGATAAGGATTTTAACGCGCAAAACCTCCAGCTCAACCCGGAGGAAAATATGATTGCCGAGCAAGATATAGTAGAAACATCGCTGCTGCTGAGCAGGCTCAAGCCGCACTACCGCCGCATTATTGAGCTGCGCTACCTCAAAGAGTACGCCTACGAGGAGATTGCCGTAGAGCTGAACATCCCAATCGGCACTGTAAAAACGCACTTGTTCAGAGCTAAAGAGTTGTTAGTTAGGATGATTGTTGAAGTGCCGAAAAATTCCGAACTTTGAATTTTATTAAAATCTGATTTTTTAAACTTATAGATAATCCTTATGATACCATTTTCCTCCCGTCACATTGGGACAAACGAAGCAGAAGCTGCCGAAATGCTTGACGCTGTTGGCGCTAAGAGCATAGACGAGCTAATATCGCAGGTTATTCCCGCCGATATTTGCCTGCCGCAGCCGCTCAAGCTGAGCGCCGCTATAGGCGAGCACGAGTATTTGCAAAAAATAAAGCAGCTTGCCGCCAAGAATAAACCGCTACGCACCCTAATGGGAATGGGCTACTACGGCACGTACCTACCTGCCGTCATTCAGCGCAACATCTTGGAGAATCCGGCATGGTACACCTCCTACACGCCCTATCAGGCCGAGATTTCGCAAGGACGGCTGGAGGCGCTGCTCAACTTCCAAACGGTGGTGTGCAGCCTCACCGGTATGCAGGTGAGCTGCTGCTCGCTGCTCGACGAGGCCACCGCCGCCGCCGAAGCCATGCACATGATGCTTGAGCTTCGCCCAAGAGATGCCGTGAAGCTGGGGAAAAATGAGCTGTTTGTTGACGAAAATATTTTCCCGCAAACGCTCGACGTTATCCGCACGCGCTCCACGCCGCTTGGCGTGAAGGTGGTTGTGGGCAGCTTTGAATCGTATGAGCCGAGCGACAAATGCTTTGCCGCCATAGTGCAGTATCCTGCCGCCAACGGCGATGTGCGAAGCTACGCCACCTTTGCGCAAAAGCTGCACGACAGGCAGATTTTGCTCGCCGCCGCTTGCGATATTTTGAGTTTGGCAATTTTGCAGGAGCCTGCCGCGTGGGGCGCCGACATTGCCGTGGGCAGCACGCAGCGCTTTGGCATTCCAATGGGTTTTGGCGGACCTCATGCCGGATACATGGCCACCAAAAGCGAGTACAAGCGCTCCATGCCGGGGCGTATCATCGGTATTTCGGTAGACCGAACGGGTAGGCAGGCGCTGCGCATGTCGCTGCAAACGCGCGAGCAGCACATCAAGCGCGAAAAGGCAACCAGCAACATCTGCACGGCGCAAGCGCTGCTGGCAACAATGGCGGGCATGTACGCCGTATACCACGGAGCCAAGGGAATAGCTGCCATAGCGCAAGGCGTGCACCGCTGCGCTGCCGACCTTGCCGCTGCGCTGCTGCAAAAAAATTATACGCTGGCAAGCAAAAGTTTTTTTGATACGGTAGAAGTTCAGAGTGTAAACGCCGACGAAATAAAAGCAAAGGCCGAAGCCTGCGGCTTCAACTTTTTCTATCCAAGCCCAACCAGCGTGCGCATCAGCTTCGACGAGCTATCCACAGCGAATGAGGTGGAAAAAGTTGCCGCCGTGTTTGGCTGTCAGGTAAAGCCTGCCGAGGGCTGCTCTTTTGGTAAAAATCTGCGCCGCTGCGCACCTTTCCTGACCGAGCGGATTTTCTCCAAGTACGGCAGCGAAACGGAGCTGATGCGCTACATCAAGAAGCTGGAGCGTCGCGACGTGTCGTTAACCGACAGCATGATTCCGTTAGGCTCATGCACCATGAAGCTCAACGCCGCCGCCGAAATGCTGCCGATTAGCTGGCAGGAGTTCGGCGATGTTCACCCGTTTGTTCCGCGCGAGCAGGCGCAAGGCTACCTCGAGCTGGTGGATGAGCTGGCAAAAGACTTGGCCGAAATCACCGGCTTCGACGCCGTTTCGTTTCAGCCCAACTCCGGCGCCAACGGCGAGTACGCCGGCCTGATGACCATTCGCCGCTACCACCTCGCGCGCGGAGAAGCGCACCGCAGCGTGGCGCTAATTCCGGCCTCGGCGCACGGCACAAATCCGGCAAGCGCCGCTATGGCAGGCATGACCGTGGTGGTGGTGGCCTGCGACGAGCAGGGCAACATCAGCGTAGAAGACCTGAGGGCAAAGGCAGCGCAGCACGCGCAAAACCTGTCGTGCCTCATGATTACCTACCCTTCGACGCACGGCGTTTTCGAGAGCAAAATTCGCGAAATGATGAGCATTGTGCACAGCAACGGCGGACAGGTCTACATGGACGGCGCAAACATGAACGCTCAGGTGGGCTACACCAGCCCCGGCTTCATCGGCGCAGACGTATGCCACCTCAACCTGCACAAAACATTTGCCATACCGCACGGCGGCGGCGGACCGGGCGTAGGGCCTATCTGCACGGCTAAGCACCTCACGCCGTTTCTGCCTTCGCACGGCATGGCAAAAGCCGGCGACGAAAAAGGCACAAGCGCCGTTGCCGCGGCCCCGCTGGGCAGCGCAAGCATACTGCCTATCACCTACGGCTACATCAAAATGATGGGCGCCGAGGGGTTGCGGCGCGCCACCGCCATTGCTATTCTCAACGCCAACTACATCTCGCGCAAGCTAACGCCACACTACGCTACGCTGTACACGGGCAGCAGCGGCCGCGTGGCGCACGAGTGCATCATCGACTGCCGCGAATTTCGCAACGACTACGGAGTGGAAAGCAGCGATATTGCACGCCGCCTGATGGACTACGGATTTCACGCGCCAACGCTATCGTTCCCCGTCCACGAAACGCTAATGGTAGAGCCTACCGAGAGCGAAGATAAGGCCGAAGTTGACCGGTTTATTGAGGCGCTGATTGCCATAAAAGCCGAATGCGAAGAAATAAAAAACGGCGCTGCCGACAAAACCGACAACCTGCTCAAAATGTCGCCGCACACAGCGCAAGAGCTCTGCGCCAACGAGTGGACACACCCCTATAGCCGCGAGCGCGCCGCATTCCCGCTGGAGTGGGTAAGGGAAAATAAATTTTTCCCCTACGTGAGCAAAATCGACAACGGATACGGCGATAGAAACTTGGTATGCACCTGTATAGATTGATTATTAGAGTATTAGATATAGTATTAGATAAATTAAAAAATAGTAGAAAGACATGAAGATTTTTCGATTTTCACCTACCTATTTTCAGCTTGCTGCCGCGCTCACCTTGCTGATGGCTGCAACGCCGGACAAAGTGGCCGTGGCGCAAACAGCATCCTACGACAGGCCAACCGTAAACTTTATCCTGCTCACGCACGGCGACGGCTACGATGCCGCGACGCTAAAGGCATTCCAGAAGATTCCTGCCGAGGAAAAATTTTACAGCAACAAGCTGAACACCAGCGAGGCAAAGCTTCCCCAAATGCCCCGCAGCAACGCCTCGCCAACAGCGTGGCAGGTGGTGCAGGCGGAGCTCACGCGCCAAAATGTCGCTAAGCAGGAGGTAGTGGCATGGTATCTCCGCAAGCCGGACGGCGGCATGAGCATGGACTTGATTCACCGCCGCGGCGAAATCAACGCCACCGACGAGGCTTTTCTCATGGCCAACGCCACCAAGCGCGGCGTTGACGAGCTGAAAGATTTAGGGCGAAAGCTCATCTCCAAAACCTACGTGGTGGCGCTGGACTACAGCAACGTCAGCTACTCGGCTAACGCAGAAACAGACATCCACTCGTGGAAAGCTACGATGCGCGCTATGGTGTTCAAGCTCAAGTTCAACGGCGAGGTGGAAAATAGCATTTACGAGGCATGGCCGGATGAGCAGGACTCGCCGGAGGCGCTGAGCGAAAAAAACAGCCGATTTGACCAAATTCCCTTCGAGCTGGAGTTTGTAGCGCAATCCGGCGTGAATATTAGCGCCAGCGCGCTCATTACGGGTAAATCAAGCGGCAAGCAAAGCGGCATACAAAGCTTGGCAACTCTCACCCTCAGGAAAACCTCCCGCGAAGACCTGCTGGACGAAATGCTCCTCACGGGATACGGCAGCATGATGAACGAGCTGGAGAAAAAAGTAGCCGCCTTCAAGGTGCAGTCGGGCGTGTGGGAGCTTGACCCTATCCGCGCAAAAATTGGCAAAAAGGAGGGGCTAAAAACCGACCAGCGCTACTACGTGCTGGAGTACGAGCAGAACAGCAGGGGGCAGCTAAAGGCCGTGCGCAAGGCCGTTGTGCGCGTTGCTGACGACATTACCGACAACCGCGCTATGGCAACAGGTAAAAGCGAGGCAAGCAAATTTTACCAAATTGCCGGACGGAGGGTGGAAAAGGGCATGACGCTGGAGCAGCGCAACGACGCCGGAATAGGCCTGCTGCTGGGGTACGACCCCGGAGTTGGTGGCGCCGAAAAATGGCTACTCCGCGCGGAAATACTCACTAACAGGTTCATTAATTTAGGGATATGGCCCGGCCTGTACCTGTACGTCGAGGGTGAAATGGAGCCGACAAGCTATGCGCTCACAGATAAGTTCGCGAACGATTACGCTATTGCGCAGAGCGGCGACAAGAGCAGCTACCTTTTCACGCGGGCTAACGTGGGGTTGGGCAAAGGATTTTACTTCTGGCGCAACTTTTCGCTTTCGCCCTATGTTGGGTTTGGGTGGGAGGCCGTGAGCGTAAGCAGCAGCCTGTCGCTTGAGAGCTTTTGCTACAAGGCGGGCGCAAATCTCACCGTTAACATTTACTACCCGTTACAGCTGGTGGGCGGCGTGAGCGGCCTGACGTACGGTAAGCCAACGCTCAAAAACAGCGACGACAGCTCGAACGCCACCACAACCGATACGCCCCAAAAGTACAGTGATATTTTCAGCGGACGCAGCAGCGGAATCGTATCCGGATTTGTGGGGGTAAGGATTAATTTCTAAAGAATTTTGAATTTTTTAAATCGCTTGGCTCGGTTCAAAATTGATTTATATTTAACTCGGCAATAAAATAAGGGTAGCGTATCGAATTCGTTGAAAATTATTATTATTTTTGCAGAAAAACCTCGTGAAGTATTATCACCTGATAGCAGGAGAATACGGAAATAACTTTATCAACTAATTTAAGTTACTACCCAATTTTGTGGGCTAATTTTTAGCCCACTTTTTTATCGGACAGTAGTGATTTTATTTGTAGTAGTATGAATTATCAGGAACATTCTCCCGACTCCCGACTGATGCCGTTCATTGAAGCTTACTGGACGACAAGTGGTTTCATTGAAAATGAAAATGCCTCGAAGATTCTTCCCGACGGTTGTGTGGATATTATTTTTACGTTTGACGAGTCGGCGAATGCTTTTCGTTCTGAGATTATCGGTACGATGACGACCTTTATCAAAGTAATCTGTCCACAATCCGTGCGCATGTTCGGGATTCGTTTCAAGCCCGTTGGAATTACGGCATTCACCCGTGTTCCTGTTGAAGAATTTACCGACCGGAACATAGAATTGGCGCCGGTTGAATCCCTGTTCGACACATCATGGGATGAAGCATTGCCCGAACAACACTCGACAGAAGCCATTATCAATTACGTGAACAATTATTTGATTAGCCGGTTGTCCCGCCTGTATCTTCCCGACAAACGGATTGTTCGCGCCGTCGATTTGATTTGTCTTGCCAAAGGGCAATTGTCGCTCTCTGCCGTAGCCGCTGAGGTTTGCTTGTGTCAGCGCCATTTTGAGCGGAAATTCAAATCGGCGACAGGCATTTCCCCCAAAATGTTTGCCAAAGTCGTCCGGTTCAAACAGGCGCTGCGACACCTGCGCAATTATCCGCACAAAGACCTGTTATCCATTGCCATCGAGTGCGGATATTACGACCATACACACCTGATTAAAGAGATTAAGACTTTTTCGGGCGATACCCCTGCCGGTTTCAGACCTTGAAAAAAGTCGTTTTTTTACACTTGCCGGACTGTATTTCTCCCTACTTTTGCACAAAATTCAGATGATATGAAATACGATTTT
>JAIRXY010000170.1 GCA_031268055.1 Prevotellaceae bacterium
CTTTTATTATGTCTATAGTAGCCATAACTTTATTGATTATTATCTTGCTTTGCAAAGGTACATCTTTTTTGTGTATTATGGCAGACGCAAAGAGATGAATTGTTTTTTAATTGGCAAACAAAATTTTGCATTTTCTTTTACACACAGCGCTTTATTTGTTGTAATATTACTGCGTATTATTTTGTATTTTTCAAAATATATACGTAGCTTTGCATTGTCAAATATTTTTTAGTAGATATACAAAATACGCTATGGGTTACAATGTCCTCAGCTGCAGGTTTTCACATGGTGAACATAAAGAAAAAAAATGTGATTTGGGTACAGCTACCAAACGATTTGGCGCTACGAAATGAGCTGAGGCAGCGTTTCCCCGCTGCAAAATTTTTCCGGTCGCAACGCCATGCTTGCCAAGTTTAATTTTTTCAATTTTTAAAGCAGCAGATATGAAAAAACACCTTGCCGCCATTTGCGTAGCGCTCCTTGCCCTCTCGTCGTGCAAGGACGAGAAATCGACGGAAGCCACTCCTTTTGAGCCCGTTATCACCTTTGACAAGCAAAGCTATACTCTGCCTGTCAACAAGCAGGCAACCATCAGCGGAGCGGTAGCAGCTGAGCAGCCGCTGGCCGCTGTGTCGTACTTCTTAATCGATAGCACATCCGAGGTGGCGCTGGGCACAAGCTACCCCAACGCTACAAGCTACACCTTCTCGCAAGCTATCACGCCCGCTGCGCTAACCACCGGATTCAAGGTGGTTGCTTTTAGCAAGGCAGGCGATGAGGTTTCGGCAACGGTAAGCATCACCGCTATCGCAGACAGCGCCTCCATGCCAGACCCTGATACAGTCCCTGACCCATCAGTCCCTGATACAGTCCCAGACCCAGATCCTGAGCTTGTAAATGCAGCTGCCTTCCCCGGCGCCGAAGGCTTTGGCAAGTACGCCACCGGCGGGCGGGGCGGAAAGGTGATATACGTTACCAACCTCACCGACAACAGCGCAGAGGGAAGCCTCCGCTGGGCGGTAAACCAAAGCGGAGCGCGGACGATAGTATTCAAGGTGTCGGGTATCATTGCGCTGAATAGCCAGCTCTCCATAAAAAATGCAAATGTTACCATTGCCGGACAAACAGCGCCCGGCGATGGCATTTGCATTAAAAATTTTCCGGTGCTGGTTGATGCAGATAACGTAATCATCCGCTACCTGCGCTTCCGCATGGGCGACGAGCAGGGTGCGGAGGCCGACGCGCTTTGGGGACGAAACCACAAGAGCATCATCATCGACCACTGCTCCATGAGCTGGAGCACCGACGAGTGCGCGTCGTTCTACGACAACGAAAGCTTCACCATGCAGTGGTGCATCATTTCGGAAAGCCTGCGCGTCTCCGTGCACGGAAAAGGAGCGCACGGCTACGGCGGCATCTGGGGCGGCAAGGGCGCCTCATTCCACCATAACCTGCTGGCGCACCACGATAGCCGCAACCCCCGCTTTTGCGGCTCGCGCTACTCCAACCAGCCCGGCAAAGAGCTGGTTGACTTTCGCAACAACGTAATCTACAACTGGGGCAGCAACAGCGGCTACGCCGGCGAAGGCGGAAGCTACAACCTCGTGAACAACTACTACAAGCCGGGTAGCGGCTCTTCCAACCCCGCCCGCATCTTCCAGCCCAACGCCGACGATGGAAAAAACAGCCAGCCGGCGGGCGTATGGGGAAAATTCTACGTTGACGGCAACTACATGCTCAACGGAAGCGGATTGCCAAATACATCCGTCAACAGCGACAACTGGGTGGGAATAACGCCCAACCCAAGCTCCAAGAGCAAGGCCGAGCTGAGGTCGTCCGTTGAGTTTGAGGCAGGCGAGGTAGCCACGCACAGCGCAGGGGAAGCCTACGCGCTGGTGCTGCAAAAAGCCGGCGCCAGCTTTCGCCGCGACGCCACCGACGTGCGCGTGGTAAACGAGGTGCAGAGCGGGCTTGCGCCAGCGCGCGCGTCTGGCGGTGGAGGCACCAAGGCCGGCCTGATTGACACGCAAGCCGACGTGGGCGGCTGGGATACCTACGCCAGCGCTACGCCTCCTGCCGACACCGACGGCGACGGAATGCCCGATGCATGGGAAGCTGCCAACGGACTTAACGCCAACAATCCTGATGACAGAAATGCAAAAACGCTAAGCCCCGCCTACACCAACCTTGAGGTATACCTAAATTCAATTGTTGAGGGTTAAAAAAGAGGAGGAGGTTAGCATATTCCAACCTCCTCTCTTTATATTCTTAGGCAAATTGCTATCTTTGCTGCTGCTTTGCAAATTGCTGAGCTAATTTGTCGTTGAGAAGTGTATGAATCCTGCAAATCCGTCTTCATCCGTCCAATCCGCTTCGTCCGCAGGCCGTCAATGATAGAACGCGGATGAAGCGGATTGGACGGATGAAGACGGATAAATCCTCATTAATCAATAAAAATGATGAACAGGATGAGAGAGGATTTCATTCAAAATTCAAAATTCAAAATTCAAAATTTCTCTACCTATGTCGTACAAAAAATTACTTCTCTCGCTGCTCCTTGTGGGTAGCATGTTGCTATCGGTGAGTGCGCAACGCTATGTTTCCGAAGTCTGGCTTCCGGACGGCGGCAAGGGTTACTACAAAAACCCGATACTCCACGCCGACTACAGCGACCCCGACGTGTGCCGCGCAGGTAGCGACTACTACATGACCGCCTCGAGCTTCAGCTGCATACCGGGGTTGCCCATACTGCACTCAAAGGATCTCGTCAGCTGGCAGCTCGTTGGCCATGCGGTGGCAGACGGGCTGCCGCAGGAGGCGTATAGCAGGCCGCAGCACGGCGGCGGTGTTTGGGCGCCGAGCATCCGTTTTCACAACGGCGAATTTTACATCTTTTATGGCGACCCAGATTACGGCATTTACATGACCAAAGCCAAGAACGCCGAAGGACCGTGGGAGCCGCTTACGCTGGTCAAGGAGGGTAAGGGGCTGATAGACCCTTGTCCACTGTGGGACGACGACGGCAGCGTTTACTTGGTGCACGCCTACGCCGGTAGCCGCGCCGGTATCAAAAGCCTGCTGGCGGTATGCCGTCTTTCGCCCGATGCTGCAAAAGCCACTACGGAGGATGTCATCATCTTCGACGGGCACGATGCCGACGAGACCATTGAAGGCCCCAAATTCTACAAGCGCAACGGCTACTACTACATCTTTGCTCCGGCCGGCGGCGTTGCCACGGGTTGGCAGCTGGCGCTGCGCTCCAAAAGCGTATTTGGGCCTTACGAGCGAAAGGTGGTGCTGGCGCAGGGCAAGAGCGCCGTCAACGGTCCGCACCAAGGGGCGTGGGTTGACGCTAAGGCCGGCGAGGATTGGTTTTTCCATTTTCAGGAGATACCCGCCGCCGGACGAGTGGTGCACCTCCAGCCCATGAAGTGGGTTGGCGATTGGCCTGTGATAGGCGAAGATGAGGACGGCGACGGTTGCGGCACGCCGGTTGCCACGTACAAAAAGCCCAACGTTGGCGCTACCTACCCCGCCGCAGCGCCGGTAGAGAGCGACGAGTTCGACGGCGACAGGCTTGGGCTACAGTGGCAGTGGCACGCCAACCCTCGTCCGTGGTGGGCGTTCCTCAACAGGGACAGGAGGCAGCTACGGCTCTTTTCCGTTCCTCTGCCCGACAGCGCCAACAACCTCTGGCAAGCGGGTAACCTCCTGCTGCAAAAGTTTCCGTCGCCCGACTTCAAAGCTACCGTCAAGCTAACGCTAACGCCCAACAGCAGGCTCAACGGCGAGCGCGCCGGGCTAATCATCATGGGAGCAGACTACGCTGCTGCCTACATCGAAAAAACGCCCGATGGGTTTGTGCTTGCGCAAAGCGATTGCGCCAAGGCCGACAGAGGGACTTCCGAGCGCGTGAACAGCACGGTGAAGCTGCCCAGCGGAGAGGTATTCCTGTGCGTGCAGGTCAAAGGCAACCAGCTGTGCACGTTTGCTTACAGCCTGAATGGGGTAAAGTATGAACCGCTGGGGCGAGAGTTTACGGCGCAATCAGGGCGGTGGATTGGCGCTAAGGTTGGGCTGTTTTGTCAGCGTCCCAAGCCTTTCAACGA
>JAIRXY010000221.1 GCA_031268055.1 Prevotellaceae bacterium
ACAGCAACGAATTTTTGTCGGTGGGTGTAGGGGCGCGCGCGCTGGGCATGGGTGGCGCTGCCTCCGTCACCGCCACCGATGCCTGCGCCGCCTACTGGAATCCTTCGCTGCTCACCGCCCTGCAACCGGCAAGAAGCGTTGCCCTTATGCACGCAGAGTACTTTGCAGGCGTGGCAAAGTACGATTTTGGCGCGTTTGCCTACAGGTTAGACTCCACCACCGCCGTTGCCGCTACCCTCATTCGCTTTGGCGTGGACGATATACTCAACACCACCGACCTCATTGACAAGGACGGAAACTTTAGCTACGACCGGCTGAGCTACTTCTCTACCGCCGACTACGCCTTTGCTTTTTCGCTCGCCAAAAAAGTGAAGATAGCCGGCCGGACGCTGGACTTGGGCGCCAACGCCAAGATAGTGTACCGCAACGTGGGCAAGTTTGCCGCTGCCTACGGCTTTGGCGTTGACCTGGGGGCGCACTACACGCTGGGGCGGTGGAGCCTTGGGGTAATGCTGCGGGACGTCACCACCACCGTCAACGTATGGACGTACAACGGCGGCGCGCTGGAGATTCCACCCTACGTAATGCCCTCCGGCGATACCATCACCAACAGCGTGCCCAGCTCAAAAACGGAGGTTACGCTCCCCAAAATTACGCTGGGCGCGGCCTACAGCGTTCGCTTCAACAAAGATTTTTCTATGCAGGCCGAGGCAGGCTTAGACTTCACCACCGACGGGCAGCGCAACGTCCTTGTCTCGACCAAATGGTTAAATATAGACCCTAAGCTGGGCGTGGAGGGCAGCTACAAAAATATGGTGTACCTGAGGGCAGGCATAAGCAACGTGCAGCGCATATCGGACTTTGGCAGTAAAAGCCACATCTCCGTGCAGCCCAGCATCGGCATAGGCCTTAGCATTATAGGGTTTGCGCTCGACTATGCGCTCACCAATATTGGCTCAACGGGGGTTTCGACCTACTCAAATGTTTTTTCGATAAGCTACGGGTTTTGATGTGACATCCGAAATTTACTAAAACGATGCGACTTTTTTTGAACTTTGCGCTGATTTTTTTCCTTGCTTCCTGCAACAGCGAAGCACAGCGCAAGCGCGCGCCAGCTACCACGGCTTCCATCCCTAAGCTGCAGCTGGCAAGCCCGCGGAGCAGCACGACGATAAAAAATAGCGAGCGCCTCACAATACGCCGCCTGCCCAGCGACGCCAAGTACGACTCGGTAGTTGCCTACCTCGACGGCAGGCGCATTGCGCGCGTAGCCGATAGCGCCACCGAAGCTACAGTGGCAACAAAAACGCTTGGCTACAAGCTGCTGAAAGTTACGGCTTTCTCGGCAGGCAAGGAGGTTGCGGAGGCAAGAGTGAGCATTACGGTGCTTGCGCCCAAGGCGCCAAAAAAGTACGGCTACGCGGTGGTCGGCGCATACCCTCACGACGAGCGCGCCTACACGCAAGGGCTGCAAGTATACCGCGATGAGCTCTACGAAGGGCTTGGCATTTACGGGCAATCGTCCGTGCGAAAGGTGGACTTAAAGAGCGGCAAGGTATTGCAGCAAAAAGAGCTGCATGATAAATACTTTGGCGAGGGTATTTGCATCCTCAACGGGCTGCTCTACCAGCTCACGTGGCGCGAGCAAACCTGCCTTGTATACAGCCTCGAAACGCTGGAGCAGCAGGCATCGCTACCTTACTCCGGCGAGGGATGGGGGCTTACCACCGACGGCGCCTACTTGATTATGAGCAACGGAAGTAACGCTATCAGCTTCATGTCGCCCAACGACTTTGTAGCGCGAAAACGCTTGGAGGTCTACACCGACCGCGGAGCTGTGGGGCAGCTCAACGAGCTGGAGCTGATTAACGGAGAAATCTGGGCAAATGTTTACGGTAGCGACAACATTGTCCGCATTGATACGGCCAGCGGCGCGGTAACCGGCGTAGTGGACATGCGAAACCTGCTCCCCAATAGCCTGCGGGACAAGCATACCGACGTTCTGAACGGTATTGCCTACAACGAAAAAACCGGACAAATTTTTGTCACCGGAAAAAGCTGGAAAAGGCTGTTTGAAGTAACCATTACTGAAAAGTAAAAAAAATAAAAAGTAGCGAACTTATTGTATCACCAAACCCTGTTTAATTCGTAGCCATACAGATGACGCCTATTTTAGGAAATATTTTTGCCCTGCCGCTGCACAACCCTGTGCTGCTGTTTGCAGTAGTGCTGCTCATCATCCTGTTTGCGCCTATCATTTTTACCAAGCTCCGTATTCCCTACATTGTAGGGCTTATAGCGGCAGGTATTATTGTAGGCCCATACGGGCTGAACATCATTTTGCGCGACAGCAGCATTGAGCTGTTTAGCACGGTAGGGCTGCTCTACATCATGTTCATAGCCGGCGTAGAGGTGGACATCAACGGCTTCAAGCGGAATAAAATCAAGAGCATCGTTTTTAGCGCATACTCTTTCACCATCCCCATAGCGCTGGGCATTGCAGTGGGCGTTTTCTTGCTCGGCTACGACATGGAGACCTCGCTGCTGCTGGCAAGCATGTTTGCCTCGCATACGCTGCTGGCCTACCCTATTGTGAGCCGCTACGGAATTACCAAAATCCGGTCGGTAAGCATGACCGTTGTTGCCACCGTTATCATCGACACGCTCTCGCTCCTAACGCTGGCGGTGGTGGTGGGCAACCACAAGGGCGCTTGGGACACGCTGCACTGGATACGGTTTGCCTTTCTGATTTTGGCCTTTGGGGTGGCCGTGCTGTTTGGCCTGCCGGTGGTAGCCCGCTTCTTCTTTAAGCGCAATACCGACAGCATAGCGCAGTATATTTTTGTGCTCTCCATGATGTTCCTGTCGGCGTTCTTTGCGCAAATAATCGGCATGGAGGGGATTATCGGGGCGTTCCTTGCGGGCATTGCCCTCAACCAGCTCATACCAAGCACCTCGGCGCTCATGAACCGCATAGATTTTGTGGGGAACGCCCTGTTCATACCCATTTTCCTCATCAGCGTGGGTATGCTGATAGATTTGCGCGTGTTCTTTACGTCGCCTCGCGCCATTCTGGTAGCCGCCGTGATGACCGTTGTTGCCATCATCGGCAAGTACATTCCGGCGTACCTGACCCAAAAAACGTTCAAGCTGAAAAAGGTGGAGCGCACCATGATTTTTGGCCTTAGCAACGCCCACGCCGCAGCAACGCTGGCAGTGGTGATTGTAGGGCGGCAGATAGGGCTTTTTAACGAAAACGTGCTCAACGGAACTATTATCATGATATTGGTGACCTGCATTGTGAGCTCGTTTGCTACCGAAAAAGCCTCTCGCCACATTGCCGCTCAAACCAAGCTTAGCGCAGGAATAGGGCGCAAATTTGGCAAAATACTCATCCCCGTGAGCAACCCCGATACGATTGAGCGGCTGGTGGAATTTGCCATCATGGTGCGAAACGCCAAAAGCCACGAATCGCTCTACGCCATATATATTTCCAACAAGCAGCAGGCCAACGACTCTCAGTGGGAGCACGGCAACAGGATTCTCGAAAAAGCCGCCTTCTGCGCCGCCGCCAGCGATGTTGCGCTCGAAATGATTCACCATGCCGACGACAACGCCGCGCGAGGCGTTATAAAAGTTGCCAAAGAGCAATCCATTACCGATATTGTTCTGGGGCTACACCAGTCCAGCAACCTTAGCGACGCGCTGTTCGGCATGAGGCTAAGCACGCTGCTGAAGGGAACGAGCCAAACCATTTTTGTGATCAGGCTGCTGCACCACGCCACCACCCTCCAGCGCATTGTGGCGGCCATCCCGCCGCACGCCGAGTACGAAGCCGGATTTGCCCGCTGGCTATACCGTCTGGGCAACCTGCACAAGCAAATCAACGCCAAGCTGATATTCTACGGAAACGCCAACACGCTGGCTAAGGTGCACCAGCTCAACCAAAGCAACGAAAACGCTTTTGAAATTCAGTGCGTAGAGTTCAACCACTGGCTGCAATTCCACACGCTTGCCGACAACCTCAAGCCCGACGACCTGTTTGTAACGGTTGCCGCCCGAAGAACAGCCGTTTCGCACACCTCCGCCATGGAACGATTGAACACCGTGCTGGGTAAATATTTTGCCAACAACAGCCTCCTGATTATCTACCCGGAGCAATACGTTAGCGACGAAGAGCAGGTGAAGTTTTTGAGCGGCGGAAAGTAAAACGCTATTTTAATTAGGAATTACGAATTAGGAATTACGAATAAATCCACCCCCTACAAATCTGTCTTCATCCGTACAATCCGCCTCATCCGCGTTCTATCATTGATGGTGCATTACGGTAACGTTTTTTATATGCTTCATAATCTACTTGTTAATCCATATACTTAGCCCAAAGCGCCCACCTACATGGCTTCCCAGCGCCACCTCCTCCAGCAGGTAGCCCTGCGTTTTGGCCACTATGCCAAGGTTTAGAGAAATGCCCAAGCCGTTTTTGGCCGAAGTGTAGCATTTATACTTCAGCATGGCGTCGATAGCGCCGCCCCACTTCCCTTGGGTGGTATTAAAATCCAACCCCTTGGGCTGCTGCCAGCTATGCAGCGTAACGTCGGTCATCCACCGCTTGGAGAGCGGAATGTTGGCAAGCTCCGTGCCGGCCGCCGGAAACCACGTGCTGCGGTTTTCAAACTCGCGCAGGTAGAAGTGAGCGTTAA
>JAIRXY010000224.1 GCA_031268055.1 Prevotellaceae bacterium
GCAAAAGTTTTCTTCATTACCATAAATCTACTTGTTTTTTAAGTTATTTTTTTTGATTGACGGACAAAGGTATAAAATAATTAATTCACCCCAAATAAATTGGGTAGTTTTTTTTATGGCCTGCACCGTAGCGATAGCGTATAATGGACGCTTTGCCAGCTACTTTTGCTCCAAAAATTCAATGAAGCTGTCTGGGTTTGAGAGATATCCTGTCGGCTTTCCTTGCTGTACGCCGTTGCCGTCGAGTATCACAAAGTACGGCTGGGAGTTCACCTTGTAGGCGGTTATCTGGTAATCCCTGTTTTTGTGGCCAATGGTTTTTTTCACCTTTCCGTCGAACGTCGAGGTGTACCACTCGCGCTGGTCAAGCGGCGTTTTGTCGTCGATGTAGAGCGCGGCAATGACAAATTTTTCCCTGAGCAGCAGCTGCACTCGGCTGTCGGCAAAAACTTCTCCCTCCATCTTCTTGCAGTTGGTGCAGTAGTGACCCTTGAAGTCCACCAGCAGCAGCTTTCCCTGCTGCTTTGCGCAGGCGAGCGCCTCATCCACGTCAAAAAAGGCGGGGAGGTTGGCAGGCCCGTGCAAGCTCAGGTTGCTGTACTTTGGCGTTACGCTGCACAGCTCCGGCGCAGGCAGCAGGCTTGCGGGCGTTGCGGCGGCGTCGCTCGCTCCGCGCCACGCTGTCGGCGCGCTTGGCGCGGGGAGGAATCCCGAAAACGACCGCAGCGGGTTGCCCAGCAGCCCCGTGAAAAGGTACAGCGACAGGAAGAACGAGGCTACGGCAAGCGCAAAGCGCGGTACGCTGACGTGGCACGCCGCCTTGCCGCCATCGTCGTCGTGCGTAAAGCGCAGCCACCCCAGAAAGTACGCGCCCTGTAGCGCCAGCAGCGTTACCCAGAGGCAGATAAAGACTTCGCGCGAAATGAAGCCAAAGCCCAGCGCTTGGTCGGCGATGGACAAAAATTTTACGCTAAACAGCGTAAGAATAAACGCAAACAGCACCTTCACGGTGTTGAGCCACCCGCCGGACTTGGGTAGCTTCTTCATCGCCGACGGGAACAGCGCAAGCACGGTGAACGGCAGCGCAAAGGCCAGCCCAAAGCCAAACATCCCCACAACCGGCTTGACTATCGCTCCCGAAGCGGCCGACACCAGCAGCGCGCCAACAAACGGCCCCGTGCACGAAAATGAAATGACAGTGAGCGCAAGCGCAACAAAGAATGCAGAAAAGTAGCCCCCCTTATCGGCCTGCCGGTCTATGCGGTTGGACAGCCCCGACGGTAGGGAAATCTCAACAGCCCCAAAAAACGAGGCGGCAAAAAGGATAAACAGGCCAAAGAAAATGAGGTTCGACAGCCAATGCTCGCTGATAATGTTGGCCATATCAGCCGTTTTGGTGGCGGCTACAATTGCCCCTACAACGGTGTATATTAAAATGATAGAAGCGCCAAATACGATCGCCTTGCGGATGCCCTTGCTGCGGCTGTTGCCGCGCATAAAAAACGAAATGGTCATGGGCAGCATGGGAAATACGCACGGCGTGAGCACGCCTGCAAAGCCCGCAAGCAGGGCCAGCAGGAAGAAGCCAACGAGCGACTCCTGCTCGCCGCCATCGCCGGAATCAGGCTCGGAGGCAGCGGAAAGCGCAGGAGCAGGAGCAGGCTCGCCTGCCGCCGGAGCCGGAGCCGTAGCTAAGGCCGATTTCGCCTCCGGAGCAACCTGCACGGAAAAATCGTCGTCGAGCAGCACGCACTCCATGTTGTTGCAGCACTGGTACTCGATGCTCCCCGCTATGGCTATGGGAGCGCCGGCAGCCCCGCTCAGCGCAACGCGCTGCGACAGCTTCACCTCGCCCATAAAATACTTGACCGTCATGCCAAACATCTCGTCGTGCTTCTCCTTGGGGGTGGTCAGCTCGGTGAGTTCGCCCGCAGGCTTGTAGCTATCGCTTGCCGAGAGCGTCAGGGAGATGGGCATGGGGCCATCCTCGGGCACGTTCACGGAGTAAACCATCCACGATTTTTCGATGGTTGCCGAGAGCAGCAGCTCGGCTTCGCCTGCCGATACCCTGCGCGCGCTCACGCTCCACCTTGCCGGCTTTTGAACTCCCTCGGCGTGCAGCGCTACGCTTGCTGTCGTGCTGAGCAAAAAGGCAAGCCCTGCTACCCTAAAGAAGGAGAACGTGCCAAAACGAATGTTGCCAATTTTTTTTGTCATAATAATTTTTTTTGAGGTTAATTGTTGTGCTACGATTCACTATTGTCCAATAAAAAGTTCGCCGTCCGGATTGCGCCCTTTCAGAGCTTGAGCTTCATGGGGCATCCGTTTTCGTAGGGCGTTGCCCTACGCTAATGATTTCGGGCTTTCAGCCCTGCAAAGGCGGCTATCATTAGCGTAGGGCAACGCCCTACGGACGAAGCAGGAGTTGACCCTCAAGCCCTGAAAGGGCGTAATCCAAGCTGTAGCTGGCACTTTCGAGACAGCTGCTTTTTTTATCGGACAATAGTGATTGTTTTTCTAAATACTTCGTGTATATTTGCCGTATAAAAAAGTGGCCTGATTTTTTTGATGAGCATGCTCCAACCACCGCTGCCGATTGCCCGTAGAATATCTTGGGCTGCCGATTAAGGAGCGTACTCATCGCCATTGTCGGCTGCAAAGTTACATTTTTGTTGTATATCTAACTTTATATCTTCAATAAATAATGCAAAATCCCGTATATGGTATCATTATGGCAGGCGGCGTTGGTAGCCGCTTTTGGCCACTTAGCCGCAACGCTAAGCCCAAGCAATTTTTAGATATTTTAGGTGTAGGTCGCACTTTTATTCAGCAAACGTTCGACAGGCTTACAAAAATTATCCCCCCCGAAAACATTGTGGTGGTCACGAGCGCCAGCTACAAAGAGCTGGTAGCAGAGCAGCTTCCGCTGGTGCCGCAGAGCAACGTCCTGCTGGAACCGCTGCGGCGCAACACCGCGCCGTGCATTGCCTACGCCACCTACAAGCTGCTGGCAAAAATGAGCGATGCAACGGTGGTGGTAGCCCCGTCCGACCACCTGATTATGAACGAGCCCGAGTTTATTCGCGTAGTAGAGCAAGCCATCCACGAGGCCGAAACCGGCAAAAACCTGATCACTATTGGCATAAAACCCAACCGGCCCGAAACAGGCTACGGGTACATTCAGGTGGCGGAGAGCGCAGAAAATAGCGCAGGCAAGGAGGTGCGCCGGGTGAAAACGTTCATCGAAAAACCAACCATCGACATGGCAGAAATACTTGTCAAGAGCGGTGAGTTTGTTTGGAATTCGGGCATTTTTATCTGGACGCTGCAAACCATTCGCGCCGCCCTCCAAGCGCACCTGCCCAACCTCAGCAAGCTCTTTGAGGCAGACAGCAGCGCCTACTACACCGCCGCCGAAGAGCAGCTTATCTTTGGCGCCTACAACGACTGCAAGGCTATCTCAATAGACTATGGCGTGATGGAAAAGGCCGAAAACGTGTACGTTATTTGCGCCGATTTTGGCTGGTCGGACTTGGGCACGTGGACTTCCCTCTACCTCCAGCTGGAGAAAGACGACAACGGCAACGCGCTGCCCCCCGGCAGCGCCCCGCACTCCGGCAGCGTAGCGATGGACAAGGTGAAAAATTGCCTCGTGCACGCCCCCTCCAAAAAGCTGGTGATGCTGCACGGGTTAGA
>JAIRXY010000233.1 GCA_031268055.1 Prevotellaceae bacterium
CTACTACGCTGGCCGCGCAAAGCGCTATCCAAAACCTTGAGCAGCAAAAAAAGCAGATAGAAGCGGATATTGCCTATACCAACTCCCTCATAGCCAAAACGCAGTCGGAGCAAAAGGCAAATCTGGACAACCTCAACCTGATTCAGGCCAACCTTGTTTCTCGCCAAGAGTACATTGACCAGATAGACAAGCTGCTGGCGAGCCTGTCGGTAGAGATTGTCAACCGACAAAAGAAGGTAGCCCTCCTGTACGACGAGCTGGCGCGCCTCAAGGAGAATTACGCCAGAATGCTGAATTTTGCCTACCGCAACCGCCTACCCCACATGCAGCTCATGTACATCCTTGGTAGCGAAGATTTTAGCCAAGCCTACCGCCGCATCACCTACCTCAAGGCCTACTCCGAGCACCGCATTAGCCAAGCTAAAAGCATTTCAAAGCAAAGCGAAGAGCTGAAAAGCGAGCTGACAGCGCTAAAAATACAGAAGACAGAGCAGCAGCTTTTGTTTAACCAAAAAACTATAGAGCTGCTTGCCTTGGACGTTGAGGAGAAAGAGTACCAATCGATTATATACACCCTGCAGACCAGAGAAAAAGAGCTGATGCAGGACTTGGAGGTCAAGAAAAAGCGGGCGCTGCTGCTCAACACGCAGATACAGGCCGCCATTGCCGAGGAAACCCGGCGGGAGGCAGAGCGCCGCCGCGAAATCGAAAAGAGAAATAAGGAAATGGCGGCAAAAGTGGTAGCCGATGAGCGTACGCTGACGCTTAGATTTGAAACCCAGCGCGGAAACCTGCCCGTTCCGGTAGCGCGAAGCGTAGTGGTGACCCACTTTGGCGTTTATGAGCACCCGGTGCTCAAGGGGATTAAGGTTACAAGCAACGGCATAGACCTCTCCACCACCGACGGCGCAGTGGTATCCGTTGTGGCAGATGGCGTTGTGCGCAAAATATTTACCACCGGCTCGGTAACAAGCCTGCTCATTCAGCACGGGCTTTACTACACAGTTTACACCCACCTCAAGGGTATCACCGTGCGCGTTGGCGATGCCGTGCACGCCAGGCAGCCCATTGGTATGGTTACGCCTGCCCCCGACAGCGACCGCGCCATTCTTCACTTTGAGCTTTGGAGGCAAACCGCCAAGAACGACCCCGAGGAGTGGCTTTCCAAAAAAATGTAGCAGATTTTTTTAAGCAAAAAAGCAATGTCCACAGCTCGTAAAATCATCCATATCGACATGGACGCTTTTTACGCCTCGGTTGAGCAGCGCGACAACGAAGCGTACAGGGGTAAACCCTTAGCGGTAGGCTACTCCGAGCTGCGCGGGGTGGTTGCGGCGGCAAGCTACGAGGCGAGAGCTTACGGCGTGCACTCGGCAATGCCCTCGGTCACAGCAAGGAGGAAGTGCCCCCACCTGATTTTTGTTGCCCCGCGCTTCGACGTGTACCAAGCTGTTTCCATGCAGCTCCGCGCCATATTCCTCGACTACACCGACTTGGTAGAGCCTCTCTCCCTCGACGAAGCCTACTTGGACGTTACGGTAAACCACAAAAACATTCCATCGGCAACCATCATTGCGAAGGAAATTCAGCGCAGAATTTACGAGGAAACAGGCTTGAGGGCCTCCGCCGGAGTTTCGTACAACAAGTTTCTGGCCAAAATTGCCTCGGACTACAAAAAACCCAACGGCTTTTTTACCATTTTACCTCAGGAGGCCGAAAAATTCATCGAAGCGCTAAAGGTTGAACGGTTTTTTGGGGTAGGGAAAGTCACCGCTCAGCGAATGAACGCCTGCGGAATTTTTACAGGCATAGACCTGAAAAGCAGGTCGGAGGCAGAGCTCGTCCGGATTTTCGGAAAGGCAGGGCGTACCTTTTACGAGAACGCAAGGGGCGTTGACCTGCGAGAAGTAAAGCCCAATCGCATTACAAAGTCCGTCAGCGCAGAGAACACGTTCCTCAGCGATAAGGATTCGCTGATGCTGCTCAACGTGGAGCTACACCACCTTGCCAACGAAGTCATGCAGCGCATGAAGGAGGAATCATTTTACGGAAAAACCATCACCGTAAAAGTAAAGTACGCCGATTTTAAAACGATTACGCGCAGCAAAACTTTTCCGCACAGGGTGACCAATTTTCAATTCTTGTGGGGCGCCGCCAAGGAAATTCTGAAGCAGGTAGACTTGTCGCAGCAGAAGGTGCGCCTGCTGGGATTGGGGGTGAGCAACGCCAGCGACGAGCAGGAGAAAAAGTACGAGCAGCTGGAGCTGGATTTGTTTTGAGCCGGAGCCGGAGCCGGAGCAAGCGCGAGGGCGCGCCCAATTTTTATCGGACAATAGCGATTGTAACCTAATATTTACTATATTTGCACTTATGGAACGGCTAATTATCGTAAAAAAGCAATGAAGCAAAGATTAAACCCGCTTAACGACTATCTGTTCATGAAGTACATGGGCGAGAAAGGCGATGAGGAGCAGCTCGCGGCCTTTCTCAGCGTCGTTTTGCAGAAGACGAACAGGCGTGGCATTACGTCGGTAGAAATTATCGAAAACAAGGCCATGTCTGCCGAAATTATAGGCGACAAGTCCAGCGTTCTGGACGTGCGCGCAACCTTAGACGACGGCACGAAGGTAAACATTGAAGTCCAGCTCCGCAACCTGTACAACATGGACAAGCGAAGCCT
>JAIRXY010000237.1 GCA_031268055.1 Prevotellaceae bacterium
TACGCGGCATTTTTCGTGCTCAACGGGCTCTACAACGCCGGAGCAGGAGATGTAGCCATGAAGCTCATGGCCGACGAAAACAGCGAGAATGTGCGCACGTGGGCGCACGTCCTCCGCAAGCTGAACGCAACCATCTCGCCCGAAGCATGGGACCCGGCCAACAAGCCTAACATGACCTTTTCTCACCCTTGGGGGTCTGCGCCTGCGAGCGCCATTGCGCAGGGCATGTTCGGCCTGCAGCCCATTGACCCTGCATTTGAAACATTTCAGGTAAAAATCCAGCCGGGCGGCGTGAGGAGCGCAAGCATAAAGCTCCCCACCATTCGCGGAGCTGTAGAGGCGGCCTATAACCTGAACGACGGCGAAAACGGAATAACGGCGGAGGTAAAAATTCCCGCAAACACCAAAGCCAAAGTCTCCCTTCCCGTCAGCAGCAGCGCCCACGCAAAGCTGCTTGTAGACGGAGAAGTACAGCTTGCGGAGCGCGACGGGAAATATCTCGCCGTTACGCTGGGCTCGGGCGCTCACACGCTCGCCATACCAATGAAGTAGCGCCCTCCATCAAGTAATTTATGGCGTTACTTCAAAAATCCATATTCATACACTTTCGGCTCAATTTTTCTTGCCAGAGCCTTGATGCTGTTACGTAAGGTGGTGATTAATTCTGTGTATTTTTCGTCGCTACTTTTTGTGTTCATTTTGCCCTTGTCGTTGCGCCCCTGAAAGTGTTCTCGAATGTCGTGCAGCGAGGCATTAACGTTGCACTTGGGTTGCGCGTGGTAGTATTTCCATAATTCTTTGCCGGCATCGAAAACCGCTTGCGCGGTGGCGGAAAACTCTAGCTTCTTGCTTTCTTTTGTTTTTGAAAACAGCGTATTTTTTGCTGGTTGCTCCAGCTTTCCGTTGATAAAATCTGCCATAAACCGGCTCTCGAACTTGTCGCGGGAGTTTACCTCTGCTTCAGAGAACGGTATCCAATGGTTTGCGCCGTACTGCGACTGAATATTGTTGCTGAATAGCGTATAGGTGAGGCAATCATTTTGAAATTCCAAATCGGCTTTCCACCCGTTATTAGGGTAAAGAAATTGGTCGCGGTCGTTGAGCCATGTCGCCTTTACGCAGTGGCGAACCGAGTAGTAAATGCCAACCTCGGCCAAATTTTTATCTGTAATCCAAGTTCCCCGTGGGTGCGGCAGCTGACTTTTATGGTTAATGATGAAAATCAAATTTACATTCTGAAAGTCGCTTCCCTTGCAGGAAACAAAGCCAATATTTTTTTCATTAAACCGATTCCTTGTTGAAATTAGCCAATCGTTTATTGTTTGCGTATTTGCGTACGATAAAAAAAATTTTGTAGAGATAAGGTTGCTCTGCTCATTGTAAACATCTGATTTGATGCGGGTGAAGTTTTTTGTTTTCCCCGTATCCCAAATATAAAAGCCAATGGGAAACTTCCCTTTAACATTATCAAAGGTATCGGCAGGCACAACGAACATTTTTTCGAGCTTTGCCTGAAACAGCTTTCTGAAATTCTCGAAGTTAGGTGCTTGCAGGATTTTCAGCTTTGAAAATTCTGCAAGTATCACCCCCGGAATTTCGCAGTAGATTCGCGCGAAAAATTGCGCAAAAAGTTCTCTTCCGGCTATTCCTATCTTAGCTTGATATCTTTGGTAGGTTTTTGTTGTAACGGCAACATTTGTCTTATTCTCTTTTGTTCCTGCCACTGTTGCCGTACTTGCGGCCTCTGCGTACGGTGGGTTAATGTAAATAATCAACTTTTTTCTCGCTTTTGGCGAGCTGATTATTTTGCGTAGTCCTTCGGGCAGCATAGAAAAATCATCGTTCAGGAAATCGAACTGAAAAACATGGTCTTCGAGCAGGTTGGCGCCATTTTTTATCCGCTCGCGCATTACGTCTACATCCTGCCTATCTAACGTGGAAGCCCAGATGTTGTACTTATTGGTAAGCCCGGCAAGCAGGTTACCTGTTCCTGCGGCACAATCCCAAACGGTATATTCATCTTGCCAATCCTCACCGAAAACATCGGTTATGTATTTTTGCGAAAGCTCTACCCACTGGCGCGGCGTAAAGAAGCTCCCTTTACGTTCGCGCACGTCCTGCGGCACAAGCAAGTCACGCCGCTCGATGATGTAATCCCAGTAATCCTCCTTAGGAGGCCGCTCGTATTTTGCCCAAAAAGCATTGTGCGCTTTTTGGTTGTCGGTAAAATCGGCGCGCTTGCTCGAAAACATTCCCGATTCTTCCAGCTTCCGGTCAATTTCGTAAAAATTCAGCTTAAGGAGTACAAAGAGTTTTTCTTTCAGGGTTTTATTTTCGGCAGAAAGCAAATCTGCAAGGTAAAAATCGCCGTCAATAATCTCGCTTCGTTTAGCAGCCTCCCAGTTGACCGAAATAGTTGGCTTTACCGTCTCAAGCCATTTGTTGTATATGATAATGAAGTTGCTTTTATCAATTTTGTTCTTTGAAATATCCAACTTCCCGGCAATGAAATTTTCGCGAATAAACCGTCGCAGCTCTTTTTCGTCAGATTCAAAATTGAAAAGATAGGTTTCCCAAGGAATATCGTTTTCGACAACTTTTTTTACCTGATTATAAACCTGCTTAAACTCTTTCGTATCGTGGTTGGAAGGCGTAACGCTCCAGTTAAAATCGTTTTGGTAGAAGATGTCCTGAACATCGTGGTAAGGTACAAATGCAATTTTTTCGTTATCGTAGCAGCCGAGAAATTTAGGCGGCAAAATTTCATCAAAAGTGCGGGCTTTACCAATGGTCAAAACGAGCTGCGTGAGCATAGCGAGAATATCGGCAGGGTATTTTTTGGCCTCTGCCCATAGCAAATATTCGTCGTTGAAATTAATGGCCTGCTGCGAGCGCTTAATTTTTACGGCAAAGTCAATTTTGCCCAAAATCTTTGTACAGTCAAACTTTTGAAAAAAATCTTGCGTAACTTTGTTTTTTATTTCTTCCTCAAGAATGTTTTTGTATTTCATTTCACTACTGTCCGATAAAAATTAAAAACATTTTTCATGTAATAACAGGCTAATTGGCAATTGATAATCATGGCAAACGCATGAAAAACCCCATAGGAGTTTTCTGTGAATAACCCCCAGATTCATCTGGGGGCAACGCAAGCGCCACACTACCACCCAGAAACTTGTAAGACTTCTCCCTATATGCAGGCAACGCCGGAACCGTTGTAGAAGCATCGCAATAGCGGTGCAAATATAGTGAGAATTTTGCGATAAAATATTTATTACCAATAAAATTTCAATGAAGAACAGAGGGCTACTCTTCACATTTCCCATCATCTACCGTCAATATCGGAACCCCCCAAAGCAGCAAATAGGCAATGAGCATTACAACCTTTTTATTTTAACGGTAATACAAAAACCTATCATAGCCGATTTGTAATTACGTCATTTTCAACTACTCTATCTTGCTTCTGTATTTTTTAACGGAATAAAAGGTGATGGCAACAAATATATGTGCTACATTTGCGCTTTACTATTTGGTGGAAAAATTTGAGACGATTGCAACCACGGAAAAAAATGCTAAAGCGCACTTATACCTTTTCCGTTACGCTTTTCTCCAGAAACCCCATAAAGAAATTAATCGGCTATACAGTGGCTGAATCTTTTATAAACTAAAAAACAAAAAAATCATGGCTTATTTCTTTACTTCGGAGTCGGTATCGGAGGGGCACCCCGATAAGGTTGCCGACCAAATCTCGGACGCGCTGCTGGATGCATTTCTGCGTCAAGACCCTACCTCAAAAGTTGCTTGCGAAACGCTGGTAACAACCGGCTTGTGCGTGCTGAGCGGCGAAGTCAACACGCTTGCCTACGTTGACGTGCAGGAAACAGCGCGCAGCGTAATAGAGCGCATTGGCTACAACAAGGGGGAGTACATGTTCGAGAGCAAATCGTGCGGCGTAATATCCGCCATTCATGCGCAGTCGCCCGATATTAATCAGGGGGTGGTGCGCAAAAAAGCAGAGGAGCAGGGCGCCGGCGACCAAGGCATTATGTTTGGCTACGCCTGCAACGAGACGAAGGAGCTGATGCCCCTTTCGCTCACCATTGCGCATGAGCTGCTGATAGAGCTGGCGGTCATTCGCCGCGAAGGAAAGGTAATGACCTACCTGCGCCCCGACAGCAAAAGTCAGGTGACCATTGAGTACGACGACAGCAACAAGCCGCTGCGCGTGCATACCGTCGTAATCTCTACGCAGCACGACGACTTTGACGAGGACGCTGCCATGCTCAAAAAAATTAAGGATGATGTGCAGGACATTCTTATTCCGCGCACCGTAAAAAAGTTGGGCGAGGATGTTGCAAAGCTGTTTGACAAGGAGATTATCCTGCACGTAAACCCAACGGGAAAGTTTGTGATTGGCGGCCCGCACGGCGATACAGGCCTTACCGGTCGGAAAATTATTGTTGATACCTACGGCGGTTGGGGAGCGCACGGCGGCGGAGCGTTTTCGGGCAAGGACAGCAGCAAGGTCGACCGCTCGGCGGCATACGCTGCCCGCCACATTGCAAAAAATCTGGTAGCCGCAGATGTAGCCGAGCAAGTGCTGGTGCAGGTTGCATACGCCATTGGGGTGGCAAAACCGGTGGGGCTTTACGTTAACACCTACGGAACGTCAAAAGTTCAGCTGAGCGACGGCGAGATTGCGCAGAAGATAGAGAAGCTGTTCGACCTCCGCCCATACGCCATTGTACAGCGCTTGGGGCTGCTCAACCCTATTTTTGAGGAAACGGCCTCTTACGGACACTTTGGCCGTACGCCATTTACAAAAGAAGTCGAGCTGAATGTTGACGGCAAAAAGCAGACAAAAAAGGTTGAATTCTTCACGTGGGAAAAGCTGGATTTTGTTGACGCCATTAAGGAAGAATTTAAGCTGAAAAAGTAAAGTTGGCGCTTTGAGTTCAGAACAAATTTGCTTACGCGCCGTAGAGCCGCTTGATTTGGAGCTGCTTTACGAGCAAGAAAATAATCCGGAAGTATGGGGTGTGGGCAACATGCTCGCACCCTATTCGCGGCATACCTTGCAGCAGTACATCCAGAGCGCAGCGCAGCAGGATATTTACGCCACCCGCCAGCTTCGCCTGATGATAGACGCGCTACAGGAAGATGGCGTGCGCGTTACGGTTGGCGCGGTAGACCTCGTTGACTTTGACCCGCGCCATCTCCGCGCGGAGGTGGGGATTATTATCTATGAGCCATCTTTTCGCCGTAGGGGATACGCCACGCAAGCCTTGCGCAAGCTCATTCGCTATGCAACCGATACGCTACACCTGCACCAGCTCTACTGCGGCGTTGCCGAGAGCAATGCCGCAAGTATTGCGTTATTCCGTAAAGTTGGGTTTGAGGCTTCGGGAACGAAAAGAGATTGGCGAAAAACAGCGCAAGCATTCGAGAACGAGCTTATGATGCAGCTGATTTTGGTTTAATTACGAATTACGAATTAGGAATTAGTAACCGAGCAAATTCACGAACTCCAAAAAATAAATACAGCGTGAGCAATAGAATAGGCTTGCACCCTCATTTGTATGAACTTTGGTTTTTTTAATTTGAATGATTTTACATGATTGCAATCAAGTCGGCCAATCCGTACGTGCCGCTTCAATTTCTCACCCCCCCATTTTATGAAACGGGTGATGCGTAAAATGCTTATAATGAGGTGTTAATTATTTGAACATGTAAAATAAATGCAACTTTATGTAAAGTAAATTTGTCTATTTGGAATGTTTTGTTTACATTTGCTCCGTAATCAATTAAAAGTCAACTTAAAAAAATCAAGCACATGAAAACAAATTTTTTACTTCCAAACAGGTTTAGGGCGATAGGATGGATAGCGCTGATACCCGCCATATTATTAGGGTACATGGTTGTTTTTCACGATTTTGAATTTTCTTTTCTCAACATTAAAGTCCTTTCTCTACTACACGATGGATTTGACGCCACGCCCGGCATAACTCCGCTTCCTTTCCAGCTCTGGAAAGTTATTCCCGATAATTTTACGCAGGAAGCGGCGGGCATATTGTTTATTGTGGGCGCTATTTTCGTAGCATTTTCAAAAGAAAAAGACGAAGATGAGTACATTGCTAAAATCCGGCTGGAGTCGCTCCTATGGGCTACATATGCTACTTTTGCCATGCAAATCTTTTGCCTGCTATTCTTCTACGAATTTACGTTCGTCAGGTCGATGATGGTAAACCTATTTACGATACTGATTGTATTTATAGCAAGGTACTATTTTATTATTTATCGCTCAAAGTATCAACGTAATGAAGAATAATATCAGAGTCGAGCGCGCCATACTTAGAATTACCCAGCAGCAGCTGGCAGAGGTGATTGGAGTTAGCCGCCAAACAATAAATGCAATTGAAGCAAATAGATACGTGCCCTCAACCGTGCTGGCTCTCAAAATAGCCAAAGCGTGCAGCAAAAAAGTGGAGGATATTTTTTTGCTGGAGGATACGGATTAGCCTTTTTGATTTACTCAAGCTGCATTGATGGAGGAAAATCAAGCCTTATGGAAGCGACCAAGGAGACACAACTCCAAAGCCAGCAAATCGGTCACTCCGTCCCGGATTGCAGTTCATATAAATGGCGGTATAAGCCATCAAAACCATAAGGTGAAGCATACAGTTAGTAAAGTGCCGTCGCTGTGCGACTTGCTGCGGAGCATTCAGAGTTAGCAAGGGGGCGCTATCGGGCAGATGGAGGATTTATTCGTAATTCCTAATTCGTAATTCCTAATTAAAAAAGCGGTTTAGCTTTTTTCCAGCGCGACATCCAGCGCCTCCCTTATTGCGTCTACGTAGGTAAAGTTGAGGCCTTGCAGGTATTCCTTTTTTATTTCGTCAATATCCCTTTTGTTTTCGGCGGGTAGCAGAATATCGGTAATGCCGGCGCGTTTGGCCGCCAATATTTTTTCCTTAATTCCTCCCACGGGCAGCACCTTACCGCGCAGGGTAGCCTCGCCGGTCATGGCCAATCCGCGGCGCACCTTGCGGCCTGAAAATATTGAGGCTGTGGCTGTTACCATTGTCACCCCTGCCGACGGGCCGTCCTTGGAGACAGCGCCCTCGGGAACGTGAATATGCAGGTTGTTTTCCGTAAACATTTTAGGGTCTATTTTCAGGTACTCGCCCTGCGCGCGCACATACTCCAGCGCTATGGCGGCGCTTTCCTTCATCACATCGCCCAAGCTGCCGGTGGTGGTAATAGCGCCCTTGCCCTTGCTGATGCTTGCCTCCACAAAAAGTATTTCGCCGCCGTTTGCAGTCCACGCCATGCCTGTCGCCACGCCCGTGAAAGCGCTTCCTAAAGCTTTGTCCTTGAAAAATTTCGGCGTACCCAGCGCCTCGCGCAGGGCGGCGAGGGTGAGCACAGGCTCGTACGGTTTTTCCGCTGCAATAAGCTTTGCCGTGTGGCGGATGATTTTTGCCAGCTGCTTTTCCACGCCCCTCACCCCCGATTCGCGCGTGTAATCTTCTATGGCAACAGCTACCAAGTCGTCGGGGATTTGCAGCTGCGAAGGCTCCACGCCGTGGTCCTTCAGGAGGCGCGGCAGCAGGTGCCGCTTCACTATTTCTACCTTTTCTTCCTGCGTGTAGCCGCTCACGCTTATCATCTCCATGCGGTCGCGTAGCGCGGAGTGAATGGTGGCAACGTTGTTTGCCGTGGTGATGAACAGCACGTGCGACAAGTCGTAATCGAGCTCCAGAAAGTTATCGTAAAAGGTAGCGTTTTGCTCTGGGTCGAGCACCTCCAGCAGGGCGCTTGAGGGGTCGCCGCGGTAGTCGTTGCCTACCTTGTCTATTTCGTCAAGTATGATAACGGGGTTGCTCGTTTTGCACTTTTTGATGGTTTGAATAATTCGTCCGGGCATAGCGCCAACGTAGGTTTTGCGGTGTCCGCGAATTTCGGCCTCGTCGTGCAGGCCGCCAAGCGATATGCGCCCAAACTCCCGCCCTAACGCCTTTGCCACCGATTTTCCGAGGGAGGTTTTCCCCACCCCCGGTGGCCCGTACAGGCAGAGTATGGGCGATTTCAGGTCGCCCTTAAGCTTAAGCACGGCGAGGTGCTCAATCATGCGCTCTTTTACCTCCTCCAGACCGTAGTGGTCGCCGTCAAGCACCTTTTGCGCCTTGTCCAAGTCGAGCTTATCCGTGCTGTACTCGCCCCAAGGCAGCTCCACCAGCGCTTGCAGGTAGTTGAGCTGCACCGGATATTCGCCGCTGTACGGCATCATTTTTTCGGCTTTAGCGGCTTCGCGCTCAAACACGAAGGCAACCTCATCGCTCCATTTTTTGGTCTTTGCCTTTTCGCGCAGCTGCTTCACCTCCAGCTCGGCAGGGTTTCCGCCCAGCTCGGCCTGAATAGTTTTCATTTGCTCATGGAGCAGGAACTCGCGGTTGTGCCGGTCAATCCCTTTGTGCACCTTCTGCTGAATTTCCGACTTGAGCTCCAGCGCTTGGCGCTCGCGCAGCAGCAGCTCCAGCAGCGATGCTGCACGCTGCTCTATATGACCTGCTTCCAGCAGCTTTTGTTTTTCGTCGCCGCTCACCTCCGTGTTGGAGGCCATGTAGTTGATGAGGAACTGCCGGTTGTCGATATTTTTTACGGCAAATCCTGTGTCGGGCGTTAGGTGCGGCGAGAGCTTGATGATGGTCATCGACACATCGCGGATAGAGCCTACAAGCAAGTCGTAATTTTCGTTAGGCGCCTGCGGCATAATATCCTCCAGCGCCTGCACGCTGGCCACAAAAAACGGGTCGTCCGAAACCATGCTCTCCAGCAAAATGCGCCGCGTACCTTGTAAAATTACGGTGGTAGAGCCATCGGGCATTTCGAGCAGGCGGTGTACGCGCGCCGCAGTGCCTACCTTGTGCAAGTCGTCAAAGGCAGGATCGTCTTGCTTGGCGTCGCGCTGCATCACCACGGCTATGTTCTTGTCTGCGCCGTGCGCCGCGCGCGCCGACTTCACCGACTTATCGCGGCTGATGTTGATGGGCATTATCACGCCGGGGAAGAGCACAGCGTTGCGCAGGACAAGCACCGGCAGCTGCTCCGGAACCGCCATCTGAGCAAACCGATCCTCATC
>JAIRXY010000096.1 GCA_031268055.1 Prevotellaceae bacterium
TTTTCGTTTGTAGCGACGGAGCACGCCCCATCTCTACAGTAGCGTCAATATTCCACGACTTTATTAGGCTGAGCAAAACATCTATTTTCCCCTGGTCAATGTCGCTTTTGAAAGTTAGCTGCGTCATAGCGTTTTAATTTATTGAATGAAATGGCATGGCAAAGATACGAAAAAATAAGCTTTAAGTAAAGAAATCAATCATTTGTCTGAGCTGTGATTTTTCTGCCTGCGCGGGAATGGCTGCTTGGCGAATTTTTTATCGGACAATAGCGTACAAATATACAGGTTTTATTCAATTCAGGCTAAAAAAAAGAAATAGGGTGCATTGCAAATTGTCGGGTTTATGCCAATCCCGTAGTAGAGGTGTGCATGGAGCAGCTGCGCGCAGCGTCTCCACTACAAAACGGCAGCTTGAAGTGTACTCCCGCTTCGCGCAATTTTTAATTCGTAATTTAATTTGTATATTTGCGCTGCAAACGCACAAGCTACCTTTTGCGCGTGGCGCGCAGGGGAGCAGGTATAGCCGCATTTTTTAAAATACATCTATTAACAACACAACATGGACAAACTATTTAGCATTGCCGGCAAAGTTGCCGTTATTACGGGCGCCGGTGGAGTTCTTGGCGGAAGTATTGCAAAACATTTTGTAGCGCAAGGCGCCAAGGTCGCTGTGCTCGACATCCGTCAGGAGCAGCTCGACGCGCGGGTAGAGGAGCTGCGCGCGCTGGGCGGCGAGGCCGTTGGCTTTGTGGGCAACGTGCTGGACGTTGAAAGCCTCGAAAAGGTGGCAGGCAACATCGTTGACCACTGGGGTCAGGTGGACATTCTGCTAAACATCGCGGGAGGCAACATGCCCGGGGCAACCCTCGCGCCCGACCAGCCGGTTTTTGACATCAACATTGCCGACTGGAAAAAGGTGACCGACCTCAACCTCAACGGAACGGTATACCCCAGCTTGGTTTTTGGCAAAGTCATGGCCAGCCGGAAGAGCGGCGTCATTATTAACGTGTCCTCCATGACGGCGTACTCTGCCATTACCCGCGTGCCGGGGTACTCGGTGGCCAAAACAGGGGTGAGCAACTTTACCCAGTGGCTGGCTATGGAAATGGCGCTCAAGTATGGCGACGGAATTCGCGTTAACGCCATTGCGCCGGGGTTTTTCATTGGCGACCAAAACCGGTCGGTGCTCATCAACCCCGACGGCTCGCTCACCGAGCGCAGCCTGAAGGTCATCGCAAAAACCCCCATGAAGCGGTTTGGCGATATTACGGAGCTAAACGGCGCCGTGCAGTTCCTGTGCAGCGCTGCCGCCAGCTTTGTTACAGGCGTGGTGCTGCCCATCGACGGAGGATTTAGCTCGTTCAGCGGAGTGTGAGAGAGGAAATTAAGAATTAAGAATTAAGAATTAAGAATTTTTTATGCCTTAGCAATGAAACAAGTATACAACTTTAATGCAGGACCCTGCGTCCTGCCGCGGGTGGCGATAGAAAATACGGCGAAAGCGCTGCTTGACCTCAACGGTATCGGCCTGTCGCTTATCGAAATTTCGCACCGCAGCAAAGATTTTGAAGCAATCAACAACGAGTGCATCGCGCTGTGGAAAGAGCTGCTCGGCATACCCGAAGGCTACCACGTGCTGTTCCTTGGCGGCGGCGCCAGCCTGCAATTCTGCATGCTGCCCTACAACCTGCTGTGCACAAAAGCCGCCTACGTAGAAAGCGGCGTTTGGGCAAAAAAGGCGGCAAAGGAGGCCAAGCTCTTTGGCGAAGTCAAGGTTATTGCCTCGTCGTCCGACAAGAATTTTTCCTACTATCCGGCCGTTGACAGCATCCCTCAGGATGTTGACTACTTGCACATCACCACCAACAACACCATCTACGGCACCGAGCTGCGCAGGGACATTGACAGCCCCGTGACGCTGGTTGCAGACATGAGCAGCGACATCATGAGCCGTCCGGTAGACGTATCAAAGTACGGCCTGATATACGGAGGCGCGCAGAAGAACGTAGGCCCTGCCGGAGTAACCTTTGTTATCGTCAAGGAGTCGCTGCTGGGCAAGGTGCAGCGCGCCATTCCTACCATGCTCGACTACCGCACGCACATTGCCGAAAAATCGCTCTTCAACACGCCGCCGGTTTTTGCCATCTACGCCATGTGCGAAACGCTCAAGTGGATTAAGGCGCAGGGTGGCTTGCAGGCTATGGCCGAGCTCAACCAAAAAAAGGCCGACCTGCTGTACAGCTACCTCGACAGCGAGAGCAAAATGTTTACAGGCACGGCCGATAAAGCCTCGCGCTCGCTGATGAACATTTGCTTTGTAATGACCGAGCAGCACAAAGGCAGGGAGGAGGAGTTCCTGAACGTAGCCAAGGCCGCCGGCATGGTTGGCATTAAGGGGCACCGCTTGGTAGGCGGATTCCGCGCCTCTACCTACAACGCCCTGCCCCTTGCCAGCGTGCAGGCGCTGGTGGACTGCATGAGGAAATTTGAGCAGTAGAAAAGCGCATATCCGTGCGCTTGCCGCATAGAGGGGCGTGCCTACCGTGCGCCCCTCTGTGTGCCGGCACAGTTTTTTTTAGCCAAACCTTTTTTTACCATGAAGACATATCGTAAAACGCTGACGTTTGAAGTTCCGCGCCGTCGGCAGCTCATCAACATTACGGGGCAGGTAGAGGATTGCCTGCGCGAAAGCGGCATTAAGGAAGGCCTGCTGCTGTGCAACGCCATGCACATTACCGCCAGCGTATTCATCAACGACGACGAG
>JAIRXY010000259.1 GCA_031268055.1 Prevotellaceae bacterium
CTTTTATGGAATCAAGCCAGCGCACTACTTTGCGCTCCCGCTCAGCAGGGTCGTAAAGCGGCAGGCCTAAATGCATGTCTGCAATAAAGTAGGTGTGCTTTTGCATAGTTTTTGCTTCTTATAATCGCGCAAAGGTACGAATTTTTGTTTTTGTAGAAAAACGTTCCCTTGGTTTACTAAATTTTTATAGAGCAATAGCGATTCGAAAATAAAAAATTTGAATATTGAAAATCGGAAATACCTGAAACTTAATCTACTAAATAGGTATCAAAAGTTAAAAGTTTGTGGTTTTAACAAATTCTTTCGCCAAAAAGCGGGAAGAATATAAAAAATAATCTATATTTGCTGTCGTAAATCTCTCAAAGCTTATTGTATACTTCGAAAAGAAAAAAATGAACGGTTTACTTTTTACCCTGCAAGCTCGTACATATGCTACGTGTCTCTCCACGCTAAATGCTGCTTGCAATTTTGCGTGTGTCCGCGCACGTAACACACACACACACACACACACACACACACACACACACACACACACACACACACACACACACCAGTCAACATGTTACAGATGCGCTGAGCTATAGCATAGCATATTTTTTCCAAAAAAACAAGTATTCCTTGCCCCGATTTTTCAGGGCAAGGATTTTTTTATTTCGCAAATTACGAAGCTTCTCACAGCGGGCTACAAAAGGGGTAGCAGGTGGAGAAGCGCCGAAAAATCCCGCATATACTTCCCGCAGAGAACTATCTCGACAGAAAAGAGAAAAAATGCATGGCTGCCTAACAGGGCTGCGCGCCATGCACATTCCAGCCCAATATTTACTAACCATAAGAAAAATAATGCCTATGGAGATATAAACAGAACAACAACAACAACACCGGCCTCGTTAGGCCGACCGCTGTGAGGTGTACAGCATTTATGAAATTAAAAAATACAAACTAAATTTAATTATTATGAAGTGTTTTAACAAAAAAGTACATTTATTTTTATGGCTGGCGCTCCTGCCGGCTATCTCGTTTGCGCAGCTAACCATTTCCGGCACGGTGCGCGACGGCAGTGACAACCCTGTGGTAGGAGCAAGCGTAGTAGTCAAGGGTACTACGGTAGGCGCTACCACCGATGCAAACGGTAGCTACGCCATCAGCGCGCCAGCCGACGCTACGCTGGTGTTCTCTTTTCTGGGGTTGGCCACCAGCGAAGAAGCCGTAGCCGGGCGCGGGCGCATTGACGTTACGCTGGGTGCAAGCGACCAATCGCTCGACGAAGTAGTGGTAACGGCGCTGGGCATCAAGCGCCAAAAACGCTCGCTGGGCTACTCTACCACCGCTGTGGGCGGTGAGGATTTCACGAAAACCCGCGACATGAACTTGGGCAACGCCCTGTCGGGCAAAATTGCCGGAGTTGCGGTAAGCGGCAACGCCACGGGGTCGAGCGGCAGCAGCCGCGTGGTTATCCGCGGTAACGCCTCGCTCACCGGCAACAACCAGCCGCTCTACGTGGTGGACGGCGTGCCGTTCGACAACACCAACCTCGGCTCGGCAGGTCGATGGGGCGGTATGGATATGGGCGACGGCCTGTCGAACATCAACCCCGACGACATCGCAAATATTCAGGTGTTGAAGGGCGCTGCCGCCTCGGCGCTGTATGGCTACCGCGGCGGTAACGGCGCTATCCTGATTACCACCAAGGCGGGACAGAAAGGCAAGGGCGACGTGAGCGTTGAGTTTAACAACAACCTTACGTTCAACAGTATTTACGATTATCGCGACTTTCAGGACGTGTACGGACAGGGAATACAGGGAGAACGCCCGATGACGGCAGACGCCGCCAAAGCAGCCGAAAGCGCCAGCTGGGGCGACCGGATGGACGGCGGCTCGGCCGTGAACTTCCTCGGCCAGAGCTACAGCTATTCGCCTATCGACAATTGGGATAATTTCTACCGCACGGGCATCAACGACGCCACGTCGCTGGCCATCAGCGGAGCGTCGGACAAGATTGCCTATCGCTTTGGCGTCTCCAACGTGTATGAGAAGAGCATCCTGCCCAACGCAGGCCTCAGCCAGCAGGGGATTAACATGAATACAACCTACGACATCACCAGCAAGCTGCACCTCTCCGTGAACGCCAACTACGTGTTCGAAAAATCGCAGGGACGCTCCAATCTTGCGGACGGCAACGGCAACACCAATGCCTCGCTGCTGTATCGCCCCCAAACGTTTGACATCCGCTGGCTGGAGCGTGGCGCTCCGGAGAGCGACTGGGGTACGGATGCCGACGGGAAGGAAATGCTCGGCGGAACCAACGTGTACTTCAACAACCCCTACTTCCTGCAATACCGGAGAACCAACAATGTGGACAAAAACCGCCTGACGGGCGCCATGACGCTGCGGTATGACATCACCGATTACCTGTATGCACAGGGCGCTATACAGCGCGACGGCTACAGCATGGAGTTCAAGCAGGTTGTACCTATTGGCGCCGCTGCCGACCCGCAGGGGTTCATGACCGATTACGCCAAGCACTATGCCGAAACCAACCTGAATTATCTGATTGGATTCGACAAGACCTTCGGCGACTGGACGGTGGGCGCCACCTTTGGCGGCAACCAGCAGTACAACCTCACCAAGCAGTGGATGGTGGACGGCGGCCGTCCCTTCATTGCAGACGGGGTATGGTCGGCAAACAACCTCGCAGACCATCGGTTTGTAAAAGACTATAAGGAATATCAGGTGAACTCCGTCTACGGCGCCGCCGATTTGGGCTGGAAGAATCAGGTGTTCCTGAACCTGACGGCGCGCAACGACTGGTTCTCGACGCTGTCGCCCGACAACAACAGCTACCTCTACCCGTCGGCCACGCTGTCGTGGGTATTCACGGATACGTTCGAGCTGCCCGCGTGGGTTACGTTTGGCAAGATTCGTGGTGGGTATGCTTCGGCCTCCAACGGAACGAAGCCTTACCAAACCGCCATTGCCTACAAGATAGCGAGCTATGTCGTAAACGGGCAGCAGATAGCGGCTACCAACTCGTCGACTTATCCGAACGCCGACCTGAAGCCGGTGCGCATCTCCGAGTACGAAGCGGGCTTGAACCTTGCTTTCCTCAAAAATCGCTTGTCATTCGATGCTGCCTACTACGTAAAGAATACGAAGGACGACATCGCTGTGGTGACCACCAGCAAAACGTCCGGCTACACGGCGCAGGTGGTAAACATCGGTGAAATACAGAACAGCGGCTTTGAATTGATGGTTGACGCTGTGCCGGTGCACCTCCGTGACTTTGAGTGGAACTCCACCTTCAACATCGCCATCAACAGCAGCGAGGTGGTATACCTTGGCGAAGGCGTGGAGCGCCTGTCAATAGATGGCGCCGAGTCGGGTCCGGGAAACGTGACGGTACAGAACATCGTGGGGCAGTCCTACGGTGAGCTGGTGGGCTACAAATACAAGCGCCTCAACGGAGAAATCGTGCACAAGGACGGTATCCCGCAGCGCGAAGATGAGGTGTCGAACTTAGGCAGCGGCGTGCACAAGTGGATGGGTGGCTGGCGCAACCGCCTTACCTACAAAAACATTACGCTCGATTTTCTGCTTGACTTCAAGTTTGGCGGCAAGCTGTATTCCGGTACAAACTGGTACCTGACCTACTACGGCATGCACCAGCAGACGCTGCAGGGACGCGAAACCAGCGGCGCCGGAACGATTATCGGCGAAGGCGTAAAGGAAGATGGAAGCAAAAATGACGTGCCGGTATCGGCGCAGGTATACTGGCGCGGGCTTGCCAACAACAATATCGGCGAAGCCTTTATCTACAACGCCAGCTTCATCAAGCTGCGCGAGGTGTCGCTCGGATACGACTTCTCGCAAAGCATGCTGAGCAAGCAGCGCTTCGTAAAAGGGCTGAACGTATCGCTGGTGGCGCGTAACCTCTGGACAATCCTGAAATACACGGACAACATCGACCCCGAATCGGCCTACAACAACGCCAACGGCCAAGGGCTGGAATTCAACGGTTACCCGGCTACCAGAAGCATCGGGTTCAATGTAAACATTAAATTCTAAGGAGAGAGATTATGAAAAAAATATTATTATACATAGCAATAGCTGCGCTGGGGCTTTCGGGCGCCGCGTGCAACGATTTCGGTGACATGAACATTGACCCGGAGCACCTGGGCGGAGGAAACCTTAACTACAACCTGCTGTTCACCGGAGCGCAGGTGCAGGCGCTCGGCTCCGACTGGGACGTGTGGCGGAACGGTATCATCTACGGCGCTACCATGCTGCAGCACACCAGCAGCGTGAATTGGTCGTATGGCTTTTACACGTATAGCGAAGGCTACAACGCCGCATTCTGGGAGATATACTCTTCGGACAACCGCGGCGCCATTCGTGAGGTTATCAACGTAATCAACCTGTGGAAAGACGCGGAAGGGTATGGGAATGACTACCAGATGGCGCGCATCCTGAAAGCCTACATGTTTCACCGGATGACCGACCTGTATGGGGATATTCCCTATTCGGAAGTTGGCCGCATCAGCGAAGGCATTGGCTACCCGAAGTACGATACCCAGGAGTCTATTTATGACGATTTGCTCAAAGAGCTGGACGAAGCGCAGGCTGCCATTAGCGGCTCATCTTCCCAGCTGGGAAGCGCAGACGTTTACTACGGCGGCGATGCAAGCAAGTGGAAGAAGTTCGCAAATTCCCTGATGCTGCGTATCGCCATGCGCTTGAGCAAGGTTGATGAGAACAAGGCAAAGACATGGGTAGGCAAAGCCGTTGCCAACGGCCTTTTCGCCAGCACGGACGATAACGCTATGCTGCTGCATACCGACGGCACGCCGTCGAATGACTCCGCCGAACCTTACGGCAAAATTTTCAGTCAGGAAGACGCGGGGGCATTCTTCATCAGCGAAACGTTCCTGAGCATACTCACCAGCGCCAACGACCCGCGCATAGCGTTAATCGCAACGGTTTGCGCAGATCCGGAAAAAAAGTACTTGGACCCTGCGTATGAGAAAGGCGACCCGACGCCGGCCAACCAAAAAGGCATGCCGGTTGGCTATGACATAGGTGGCGGACAATGGGACCTCTCTACCGCGCCAGGCTACCCCGGCAGTAATTTCCGGAGTGTTTATTCCGTACCCAGCCGCTACACCTATTCCGACCCCAAAGCGCCCACCATGATTGTGACCTACGCAGAAAACCAGCTGTTACTGGCTGAGGCAGCGGTGCGGGGTTGGGTAACAGGCTCGGCTGCCGACTTCTATAATGCCGGCGTAAGGGCTGCTATGGAGCAGTTCAAGTTCTACAGCGGCGGCCAAGATTTATATGCCCAATATCTTACGCCTGCGGCCATTGACGCTTATCTGCTTGCTAACCCGTTTAGCACGGGCAGCAACGACGACCAGCTGGAGCAGATTAACACGCAGTATTACATCACTACGTTCTGCGATGAGTACGAAACGTTTGCCAACTGGCGCCGCAGCGGTTATCCGACGTTAGCGCCGGTCAACAAAAATTATCCGAATTGCGTGACGAACGGGACTATTCCGCGCCGCTTTACGTATCCGTCGGGCGAGTCGCAAAGTAACTCCAAGAATTACGTGGAAGCGGTAAACCGCCTTTCCGGTGGCGACCTTATGACCTCACGGATTTGGTGGGATAAGCAGTAGCTCTTTTCTTACGGCTTGCGCCGTAAGCACACACCGAAAAAAAGCACAGCCTGCGGGTTGTGCTTTTTTTTATGGCGCTACCTGCCACAGCAACTCGCTATGAATTTTATAAATAATTGATAATCAATAATATATTAAGATTGTTTTTTGACACAGCAGCCAGCTTGGACAAAATGCAATGGATAAATCTAATTAAGCATGATTTTATCTATGGAAAAGTATGCAATATTTTTATTTTTCCATAGATAATAGTATATTTGCAGAAAAAGCAAGAAAATGAAAAGAAAGATATATAGCGCATTAGTTAGTTGGAAAAACAAGTCCAGTAGGATGCCACTTATTGTCAATGGGGCACGTCAGGTTGGGAAAAGCTATATTTTGCAAAAGTT
>JAIRXY010000264.1 GCA_031268055.1 Prevotellaceae bacterium
GTCCGACAGGCGAAGCCACAGGTGCTGCAAGCGGCTGCCCTCAAGCTCCACCATGCAGCCGATGGGCGTGGTGTCTGCCGACGAAAGCAGGCGTAACCCTACCATATCCTTGCGCTTCACCGGGCGCTCATCCTGCACCACGTCGTTGTCGTAGATAATGTCAACTATTTCGCTGTCAAATATTACGTAAACGAGATTTTTTTTGTTCAGCCTCACCGTTTGGGAGGCGTCCTGCGCCTGCAGCGCCGTGCACGCCGCCAGCGTTAGCAAAATGTATAGTACTCTTTTCATGGTTGCTCTGCTACTTGGGTTTAGTTCATCATAAATATCACCTCCCGCCCCTCCTCTACCAGCACAGGTTGCGCCTGCTGGCTTGCGCGGGTACCGCCGGATACGCCGGCGGCCACCGCGCTGCCTATAATTCCCATCACGCCGCTTGCGCGGCTGGCTACGCCGGAGGCCGCGCCGGTGATAGCCTCGCTTTTACCCTCCTTTGCCCCCACCTCGGCCGCGTTATCCTCCCGAACAGGCAGCCCCTGTATGCCGTCTAACGAGTAGGCGGTAAAGCTAACGTTCATCCGCCTGCCGCACGCCATTAAGCTGTACAGCAGTATCTCTACCGACCGGCTCCCGCGCCGCGCCTCGGCGGTCAGCATGGCGTTGCGCCGCACGGTGCAGCCCTCGTACTCAAAGTCTTGCAGCACGCGTATTTTCACGTAGGCGCTGTTAATCACCTCTACATCTTCAAATATTTTCGCCCTGAAGGAAATTTTTTGCGCCGCCTGCGCCTGTGTCCGCGCCTGCAGTTGCGCCTGCGGTTCTCCCTGCACAGCGGCTGGCGCAGCCTCTGCTGCTGCATACCTTGTGCGCTTTGCCCGTATTTCCTGCGGCGGAGGCGGGATAGCTGCTTGAGCAGCAGCTTGAGCCACAGCCACATGCTTCTTGACTTTGTGTTTTGGCGGAGCTGGCGGAGGCGCTGCCGGAGCATGCTCACCCTCCTGACCGTCCGCTGCTGCTTTCGCCTCCTCCTCCTCTGCCCGCTTAAAGCCGGAGCCAAAGGAGGTGGAGCTAACGTAGGTATTTTCCTGCTCCAGCCGCTTCTCCCCGGCGGCGTAGGCCGCCGTGCGGCGCTCAAAGTCGCTGCCTTGAGGTGGCGCTGGCGGCTCGTCCTGCCGCTGCACCACCGAGAATTGCAGCTTGCTATCCTCGCTGCTCGCGCTATCGGAGGACTCCGACACGCCGCTCACCAGCGCAGAGATGAGCCCAATGATGATAGCGATGACGAGCGCCCCGCCGGCAACGCCGCCGGCCAAAGTAATTGCTTGCTTACGGTTAAGTGCCATTGCTTTTGCTTAATTTTGCTACTAAAATCTTTTCATGAAGCTGGCATAGCCACGCGCCTGTTTTCACGGCGTGCACGGGCTTTCTGCTCATCGCGTGCGCGTAAAATTCGCCATACTTTTTACCGATGGCAAAGCACACGGCGTAGGCAGCAGCAGGCAGCGCCAGCGCCAGCAGCGCGCTGGCGCCAAGCCCCGCAAACGTAAAAAGAAGTATTACGGCGAGCGCCCCTGCCAGCAGGATAACGCTAACAATGGCGGCAAGAGAAAAAGGAAGCCCCACAATGAAGGGCATCCGCCCTATGTTGGCCGTGCGCTTGCGCTCTGGCATGGCTACAGCGTTGATACGATAAACGTTCCGATGCTGCCTGCGCCCATCGCAATGGCGGTGCCCACCGCTACGCGAATTATGCCCGCCTTGAGCTTTCGGGCATCCTCCTCGCTGCGCTCTGCGCCGTCCTTCATGGCGTACCCCAAGCCCTTGATGGCAATCATCACCACCGCCACCACTATCGCCACCGTGTTGATGCCCAGCAGGATCAGGTTTCGCAGCTTATCCCCTATCGCCTTGAGCGACTGGTCTTCGATGGGCACTGCCGACGCGTCGTTGGCAATAAGCGCGCAGGCCGCCGCCGTGAGCGCTATACGGGCAATCCATTCTTGCCTAACATTCAACTTTTTAATGCTGTTTTTCATTTCGTTTGCAATTTTAAAGGGTTTTGAATAAGTAACTTTCATCTCGTTTACAATCTTAAAGGGTTTTGAATAAATAGCTTTACTTGGGAGCAACCTCCACAAACTTCTTTTTTCGAATTTGCACAACCAGCATGTTGTGCGGGTTTCTTTCCGTGCGCGCCACCGCCCCATCTACTACTACCACCTCAAACTCCAAATCGTACCGCTTGTTTTTGGTTATATCCGAGTTGATAATCACGGTGAAAGCTGCATTAACGAGGTAGCGGCCGCCGCCATCATCACACTCCATGCTGTTGATGATGAGCGTGCTCCGGGCGTTGTACTGCTCTACATCTACGTACCAGTCTCCCTCCTCCTGCTCCTTGTAGAGCGCGTAGATGCTGCTGTTGCCCAAATCGTACGCGCGCGCCAGCCTGTCTTTGTACGTAAGCCTGTCAATTTCAAACAGGTACATTAGCAGCATGCGGACGTGCGCCGTAGCCTCCACCGGGCGCGTCTCGCGCGAGCGCTGCTGCACCATCGGCAGCACGCTGCCATCCGTCGCCAGCGCGTAGACTTTGCTGCGCTCGCGCTCCACCGCCCTGCCGGACGAAACAAAGACGGCGAGGCTGGCAAGCGTCGATGCGCAAACGCTGGTTATGGCCAGCCCCTTATAAAACTTGCTGGCTACGTTGACCTCGGTGAGGGATTTAAAAAAGCTGCTCATAACATAAATTTTTTTGCTATACTTATACTATCGGAGGGGTAGGGGCGCCGCCACCGCCGCCGCCGCTACTGCCTTTCTCCTTTATCGCATCCTTAACGCCTGCAATGATGTTGCGGCCAACGGCCACCGCACCTTTAACCTCCCCCGTCTTTTCATTCTTGCTGTATATCGCGCTGCCGGCCATTTTCGTCGCCGCCATCATTATTGCTCCGGCAGACATGACCTGCTGGCTTAGCCCCGCCATGGCCTGGCTACCGCCAAACATCATCACCGTGATGGTGGGCGTGAGCAGGTACAGTATGCCGCCAATCAGCGCAACGAGCGCGTTGGTAATGCCTGCCGAGGGAATGTCGGTGGCTACCCGGGTGGCCAGCCAGCTGGCCGTCATCAGCGCCTCAATGCACGTCATGGTGACCAGCATGAGCGCCAGCGTTTTATAGTTCTCCCACCACTCCTTCACGGCGCCCTCAAAGGTGGGCATAAAGGACAGCGCTATGCTGATGGGAAGCGAAATCCGAAAAATAAACAGCAGGCACCCCCGAATGAACAGAATGATTACCTTAAACACTGTACCGATAAGGAGAAAGAGCATGGCAACAATGTCTGCCAGCGAGGAGCTCCAGAGGGAGACCTTGTCTGAGGCGGCGCCCAGCATAAGCTCCTCCGGGTCCATTTGCCGGTAGGTATCCCACTTTGCCGCCGCTTGAGAGGCATTCTTTAAGTCTGCCATGCCTGCCTGCAGCGCCTTGTCCGCTTCAGCGTCTATCGCGCCGCTCTTGGAGATGATGCTTTGCAGCTGGCTCACCTCCTCGGGAAGCAGCACGTGGCTCATATCCTTGGCGGCGTTCAGCGTGCCCTGGTCGAACAGAATTTTTTCGTGCGCCGTCAGCCCCGCAATAAACGCCGTCAGCTCGGGGTCTTTGGCGTCGCCGCTGGCCGCGGCTGCCGCCAACGCGCCGGAAATGCGCTGACCGGCAGCAGCGACCTTATCCCTGTTGATGCTGTACATTTTCTCAGGAACCTGCCCTACCTGGCTAATGACCGCAGTATTCAGGTAGGTCGCCAGCTGCTCCACCAGCGGCATGCCGTAAAGGCCGAACCCAAGAAAGAGCAGCGAGTAGAAAAACTTCCGGAGCAGCCCCCTATACTTGTCGCCATCAAACTCCCCTGCGGCAAAGCGAATGCCGTTAATGCCCAGCATGATGATAACCGGTAGCAGCGCTATGCCGTACCACCCTCCTGTCCACAGCACATCGGCAAGCGAGCGCAGGTGAGAAAAAAACATTCCATCAAGCGTTTTCGAGAATTTTAGCAAGCTTTCTGTCATACCATTAATTTGTTAATGATTATTTAATTATCATTTCTCTATACTTTGAGTAGTACACATGCTGCACGTACTCCCAGTTGTCGTACGCGCCGCGGCGATACCGCTTGGCCACCATGTACCCGTAGGTGTACCGCCTGATCAGGCGAAGCTCATGGTAAATGCGCGTCAGCGCGATGTGCGTTTCCGTGACTCTCCGGTCAAGCTCGCTGTAGGTAACGGATTCATCCTTTTCCTCAAAAATCCAATCAACCATATCCGTCAGCTGCTTTAAAACCCCACCCCCTACATCCTCCACGTCAAAGCCTTTGCCGCCCGAGGCCTGATTCGCCGCCACCGCGTCAAAAACGGCGTAGTCAAGCAGGTGGCAAAGCATTTCTACTTCTTCAATGGCGAGCAGCTCCTCGTTGTTGTAGATGTGCTTTACCAGCTCCAAAAAATCTTTGAAAATGGTGACGCTCATCATCCCCATCTCAGCTACCATTTTCATCTTCTTGTACGTCGTTGCCATCCTGTCTATCCTTTTGACAGTTTTTGCCAGCTGCTCGGCCAGCTCCTTAGTATGGCCAAGCGTTTTGGCGGTGTTCGAGTTGGCTATCTCGTTGAGCGATTCAATGGCCGAGAGCGTCGCAACGATAGCCGCGTTAAAGGCATCGTCGGAAAAGCCGCCAATACCCAATATTTGCCCGCCGCTATTCGCCTGTTCTGTGCCCATGAAGAAGAAAGCCCCGGCAAGGAGGGCACGCGCCACATATTTTTTTACGGCTACCATAGCTTACTGTTTTTTAACCTTTTTAACTGCCCCTAAATCGTTGGATACAAAAGTCTCTACGGCCATCGGGAGGTTACCGTCATGCTCCTCTACGAGCTTCCGGAGCGCCTCCTTTTCCGTGCGCGTGGAGGTAAACACCGCGTAGTGCTCCGGGCTGATGTTAACACCGTACACCCCGCACTGTGACCCCTGCTTGATGAACACGCTCCGGTCTTTGATTTTCATGGATAAAAGCAGGCTCATCTGCTCGGAGGTCATGTTCAGCCGGCTGGCGTGCTGCGCTATCTGGCTCTCCTTGCCCTCGTGCGACAGCGCGACAAACGTATGCGCGTTGTTGATGATGGCGTCAGCGTAGGCCGACTTTAAAATATCCCCCAGCTCCTGAACGATGACGGCTATGCCGCCGTCCTTTTTGCGGATGGTCTTCGAGAGCATGTTGATGAACACGCCGAAGTGGGGGTCCAGCAGCATGCGCCAGCACTCGTCCATCCAAACCTGCCGCATCCGAGCCCGCGCTTTTTCAATGATCCGGTTGGTCAGCATCGTAATCATGGCCGTGACCAGCCGGAAGAGCGTCGGGTTTTTCTCCACCGCCCCCAGCTCAAACACAATCATCCGGTAGCCCGAAAAGTCGTTGAGGTTCTCCCGCCCGTTGAACAGAAAGCCCAGCGACCCATCGCTACGGTACTTTTTCATCACCAGCAGGAACGACTCTACGTCAAAGAACGTGCTGCTAATCTGCTCCTTTTCGCGCTCCACAAAGGCGTAAAAATCGTCAAAGTTGACGTACTCCTGCCGGCGCTCGTACCGCTGGTGCAAAAAAGCTACCAGCAAATCTTCCATGACTGTCCGAGAGTTTTGGTTCTCCACCTTGAGCGACTTCTCCGTCCCCTCCAGCGGATCCCACGCGATGAACAGCGTTGCAATGAGCGATTCCAGCTCCTCCCAGACATCTTTATAGTGCCGCTTATCTTGCGGGTCTACCATAGGAAGCAAAAAGGGGTTGGTCGACAGAGATTTGCCCTCGGCATCCAGCCGCAGGTACTTGCCTTTGAGTAGCTCGCACAGGCTCACGTAGCTATCGCCAATATCTATCACCACAAAGAAAAAATCCATGTAGTACATGGTGGAAAGAACGTAGTTGGTGAACACCGACTTGCCGGTGCCCGACGGCCCCACAATGTTCATGTTCCAGTTGGTAATAGCGCCCCGCTCGTAAGGCTCAAAGAATAAATCCTTAACAACGGGCTGCTTGAGCGGGTCGGCAAGCGCTATCCCGCTCTTGCTCTGGGCGTAGCCGCCCTCAAGGTTGGAAAAGCAAACCACCTCATCCAAAAATGCCGGGTACAGGTGCATCGGGTAGCGCAGCGAGGCGGCGCAGCCGCCAACGCTCCCCAA
>JAIRXY010000115.1 GCA_031268055.1 Prevotellaceae bacterium
CGACCCGCGCTTGGACGCTACCGTGGTTTACAACGGCGCCAAGTGGAAGGATAAAAGCGCAACCGGAGCATATACGGAAACTACGATAAATGTTTTGTCGGGCGTAGATGCCTATGGATCCGAAAATGTGACCCAATCCGGCTACTATGTGCGCAAGCTCTTTGACCCCGACCACGAAACGGATTTGAGAATGAGCAACAACATCATCATGATGCGCTATGCCGACGTGCTGCTCATGTATGCCGAAGCCTGCGAAAGGACCAATACATGCACCGAAGATGTGTGGAATAGCACCATACGCCCCATACGCGAGCGGGCGGGCTTTACGGCTGCCGCCGCGCTGAGCTACCCGGAGGCTGCCAACCTGCGCGAAATTATCCGCCGCGAACGCCGATGCGAGCTGGCCTGCGAAGGGCTTCGCTACTACGACCTGATTCGCTGGGATGGCCTTGAATCGGCCGGAAATCTCCTCAACGGAGTTGTATATGGCGCCAAATTGACGGACGACTACGTCAAGGTGAAAACCTATACATATACTGCCGGAAGGGACGAATGGTGGTCGTTGCCGCAGCACGATATGGACCAGATTCCTACTTTGCGGCCAAACAATCCGAATTATTAATTTAACTGTAAATCGAAATGAAAAATACTTTTAATTGCTTAATGATGGGCTTTTGTATGTCCGCGGCGCTTACTGCCTGCACCGAAGATATGGCATACAAGGAAGGGGAGGTAGTGGCGTCCGGTGGACCATCCGTGCCAAAAGACAGCTACTACATCGAGCTGCAGGCTGGCGCGGGGGTTGCCACTTCTTTCTCATGGCTACCGGGAGCCTGCGAAGACGGGTACCCTGTGCAGTACGAAGTGGTGTTCTTTGACCAGCCTGCAAATGGACGGGAGGTAGAGCGCGTAGACGCTGGATTCAAAACATCAATAAATATTTCTCACAAGCAGCTCAACAGCATTGCCAGCGAAGCCGGCGTTGAGCCAAATCAGGTGGGATCACTATACTGGACGGTAAACGTCTCAAGAGGCCTGACCGAGGCTATTTCTGCGCAGCGCTATAACCTGGAGGTAAAACGCCTGCTCGGATTCTCGTACATCCCGCCAACAATCTACTTGGTAGGCTCCGGTACCGAAGGCGGCAGCAATGCTGCAGACGCTGTACCGTTCAGAACAGTTGGCGACGGAGAATACGAAATCTATACCCAATTCTCTGCCGGAGAATACCTGATTGTGGACGACCCGCAAAATCCGGAGCACTCATACGCCATTCAGGGTAGCCAAGCTATTGAAACCACGGCGGCGGTAACGGCGCCATCCAACGGTATATACCGCATTACGCTGGACTTTAACGTGAAAGCGGCCATTTTGGAGCAGGTTACAAGCGTAAACCACTGGTTTTGCACCAAATCGGAGCTCACGCCGATGGAGTACGCCGGACGTGGCGTATGGGTACTGAGAGATCACTACCTTGATGCTAATGACTACTGGGTGGCTGTGCCTCCGGGATCGCAGGACGACCGCTACCATTTCCGCGCCACGCTTGCCGGCAATGCGCTGGAATGCTGGGGACCGGTAAGTAGCGGAGAAGACGGAAAGCCTTCTTCTATTGATCCGGCCAACGAGTATTTCCAGCTGAAACCTTACACAATAGGAGCGTTTGACCAATGGGGGCCGAAATTCAAATACCATGCGTCGGTATGCGAAAAAACGGTAGATATTTATGTGGATATGGCCGCCAATCCTCCTACGCATAGATTTGTACTTAAATAATTAAACAAGCGAAAGAATATGAAAACAATTTTCAATACACTATTTATTGCGCTAACGATAGCATGCTTTTCATTGGCGGGCTGCAAGGACGAAATGGAGTACAGCAATAGCGGCGTATCTCCCGCAACACCGGTTTGGCCGGAGGAAGGCGCAGCGATAGCGCTCTACAACTCCGATGTGGCTTCCCTGGATTTCAAGTGGGAAGCCGCGGATGCCGCCGGCGCGCCATACTACCAGATAGTATTTTACGCCGCAGACCGTACAACGGAGCTGTACCGCGTGGCGCCAACCGACAGGCAGCTGCTTGTTGCGGTGCCGCATAAAACGCTCAACTTGATTGCTAACATGGCCGGCATTGCCCCCAGCGCTGCAGGCGACGTTTACTGGGCGATAGCCTCCGTAAAAGGTACAATGGAGGACATTTCGGCGGCAAGAAAGCTTACGCTGCAATCCTATCGGGTATTTGACGATTTGCCCGTGAGCCTGTACGTCGCGGGTGATGTAGCCGAGGGGGGCGCAGATGTGGCCGCTGCGCCCAAATTTAGAGCTGCCGGCGAAGGTGAGTATGAAGTATACACCCACCTTCGCGCGGGCGGCGGATTCTACTTTACTAATAAAAATTCCTCCGGCGGAGGCCGTAGCTTTACGGCCGAATCCGATTTTCTGGTAGAAACCACCGGAGCTCCGTCTGCGCCGCTCACCGTAAGCGAAGATGGGGTGTACCACATTACAGCCAGCTTCATAACGGGCGCCGTGACGGTGACCGGAGTTTCGAACGTACGCTACTTTGTGCCAAGCGCCGATACCTATACGCCAATGACCTACGACGGATATGGAAAATGGTCGCTGCATGTAGCGCTCGGCAGCCTTACAAGCGACAATAACAAGTATAAGTTTGTGGCTACCGTAGGCGGTACCGACCGCTCGTGGGGATGCAGCGCACAGGGTGGACAAGCAAATCCGCCGCAAATACTGGAGGGCGACTACTTTTATGTCTACCAGAACGACCATAGCGCTGGTGGTAGCAACGAGTTAGCGCGCTACTCCTACCGGTATATGACCGAGCTGGCTAATCAAGAAGTAGATTTGCTGCTCGACATGTCGTCGGACAACGACCACTATACCCATGCAGTAGATGCGGGCGACCTCACCGTTTATCCGGTGGAGCAGCTCAATGAGCCGGACGAAAACGCTTCGGTAGCCTTGAGCAAGGTATCCGGATCGTCGCTGACTTTCTCGTGGAAGCCATCTTCCGGAACAGGGCCAACGCCAAAGTACGATGTGATATTTTATAGCGATGCCGAAGGAACAAATGAGATAGGTACGGCTGCTGCCGACAACAATCGCTTTACCGCTACGGCTACCGTATTGCATGCTGCGGTAGAATCCATATCTGCCGCAGCCGGTATTCCGGCAGAAGGCGTTGGCGACATATGGTGGAGCGTGCGTACCACGGTGCTCACCCAATCGGAGATAGCCGCTACTTCACCGCGTAAGCTCACGGTCACCCGACTGCCGGGCATACCTGCTGCCGTTTACATCACAGGGGCTGCCTCCGAAGCAGGAGCAACGCTTGGCGATGCAGTAGCGCTGAAAAAAACGGAACCCGGCATATTTGAAATCTATACCAAGCTCACTTCCGGCAGCGCCTACTACTTTGTGGACGCCGCTACCGGCACACCGCGACAATTCTCCGTATCCGGAACAAGCATTGTTGAAGGCGGAGCTATTGAGGTTGATGCTACAGCCGTGTATAAAATAACGCTGAACTTTAATACTGATGTGGCTGCTTATAAAGAAATCACGGGGGTTGGTATATGGCCGTGTAGCGATGAAGTAGTGCTGATTCCATTAACCTATTCGGCAAATGGCGTATGGAGCGCAACAGATTATACCACAGGGAATGCTAATACTGACTGGGGGAATGCCCGTTACAAAATCAGAATGGATAGCCCTGAGGGAAATACGTGGTGGATTACCGCCAATGGAACAGATAGTCCTCCGGGGGATAATCCTAATCCATCCTATTTTTACATGCGAGAAACATCGGCGTATACCCAATGGGATGATAAGTGGAAGATTAATGGCGAATTTGGGAATGCTACTTTTGACGTATCAGTCTCCTTAAATGTGAGTGAGCCTACGCACTTAATAACAAGAAAATAATAATATTATTACGAAAATTTTTATGAAAAATATACTATTGATTTTAGTAGGTATTCTATCTGCCGCCGGGTGCGGGCAGGTAGATGATGTGTACTACGAACGTACACCCTCCTCATTGAGCGACGGCTCCGATTACACGCCCATCAGTAAAGCGTACTGGTCGCAGGTAGCCGATAGCGCTACCGAGGCTTTGATTAACAACTTCTGGAGTAGCGCCAATGATTACTTTTACATGGATTTTCAGCCTCCCGAGCTGCATCCTGGCGGCTTCCAGTATTGGCCGCAGGCGCACGCTATGGACGTGGTGATTGATGCGTATGTCCGTACACAAGACGCAGCGTATTTAGAGTACTATGCAAAATGGTTTACGGGGGTGAAGCAAGGTAATCAGGCTACCTACGGTGGCGCCAATTACAGAAATCAGTACGTTGACGATATGGCATGGATTACGTTGACCATGCTGCGAATGTATGAAACCCATCCCAGCCATCCGGAAGAATATCTGGCCACCGCCGCTCAGATTTACAACGACTGGATTATTACGGAGTGGACAGACAGCCCTTGCGGTGGCGGCATACGCTGGAGAACATCCAGCTACACCGAGGGAAAAAATGCGTGTACCAACTGTCCGGCGGCTATTATAGCCTGCCGTCTCTCCGGATTCTACAAGACTCTGGGCGATAACGACAAGGCCGCTAAATACCTTGCCGATGCTCAGCAGCTCTACCATTGGATCAGGAGTATGCTCTACGACAGCCGCACGAAAATACTTTACGGTGGCGTAGATGTAGAAAACGGAGCGGAAAAGAGGAGCACTACTTCATTGTCGTATGAAGTAGGTACGGCGGTGGGCGCAGCGCAGGAGCTGTATCACCTTACCGGCGAAAGTTATTTCCTGACCGATGCGGTAGACATGGCAAACAAAGCCACTACCGATGGCATGCCGATGGACGGCGCTACCGGCTGCTTGCGCAGCGAAGGCCCCGGTAATGGCGATGGAGGGCTGTTCAAAGGTATTTTTATCCGCTACTTTGTGAAGCTTACCAACGATACCAACGTGGATAAGGATAAGCGGAAGCAATTTTATACCTTTATGGTGCACAACGCCACTACGCTTTGGACAGCGGGCGTGCACAGAGACGGCAACTATGCCGACATGTTTGGGCCTAACTGGGCTGAGCTGATTCCTCAATCGGGCGTTGTAGGGCTGCAAGGCCACGTATCGGGTTGCACGTTGCTGGAGGCCATGAATGTGTTACAGCCGGTAGAGTAAGTTAAAAAACATCCTGCAAGGTTGCAGGGATAAGAGGGAGGGGCTGTTTGCTTGTCAAGCAGCCCCTTTTTGTCTCTACACCCTATCCTGCCATATGTCATACGCTATTAAAGCGTGGTAATGCAGCTGCATTTGGCTTGCAGCCTGCGTTGACAACGATTTTTTTTGAGTACGCCGTATTCGTAATTCCGTATTCGTAATTCTTAATTAAATTTGCCGCTTGTCAATTTAGGAATTTCGTGTAACTTTGTCACACCTATGGCGTATATCTTAGATACCGAAGTAAAATTTTTGCCCGGAGTAGGTCCCAAGCGCGCCGAGCTGCTGCAAAAGGAGCTCAACATCTGCACGTTTGGCGACCTGCTCTATCATTTCCCTTTTCGCTACGTCGACAAAACGCGCATATACGCTATCCGCGAGGTGAATGAGGACTTGCCCTACGTGCTGCTCAAAGGAAAAATAGTAGGCTTTCGCGAGGTGAATGCAAAGCAGAAAAGGCTCATCGCCATATTTGCCGACAGCACGGGGAGCATAGAGCTGGTGTGGTTTAAGGGCATTACGTTTATCCAAAAAAATCTGCATGCAGGCAGCTTCTACACCATCTTCGGCAAGCCAACTTCCTTCAACGGAAAGCTCAACATTGTGCACCCCGAGCTGGAGGACATGACAAAGGAGGAGGGCAAGATAACCTCCAGCATACAGGCAGTGTACAACAGCACCGAGCGGCTCAAGGATATGGGGCTGGGAACGCGCGCTATAGGCCGCCTGCAGAGCGCGCTGCTGGGCATGTCGCTGCCCAGGGTGGAGGAAACGCTGCCGCCGTACATGCTTGAAGCCAACCACCTCATACCGCTCCGCGAGGCGCTGCTCAACATCCACTTCCCGCAAAGCCCGGAGCTGCTGAAAAAAGCGCAGGACAGGCTAAAGCTCGAGGAGCTGTTTTACGTGGAGCTGAGCATCCTGCGCACGCGCACAAAGCGCATAAAAGCGTGCAACGGATTTCACTTCTCGCAGGTAGGGGAGCTGTTCAACCAATTTTACTACAACCATCTACCGTTTGAGCTGACCGGCGCGCAAAAGCGCGTCATCAAGGAAATTCGCGCCGACACAGGCTCCGGCCGCCAAATGAACAGGCTGCTGCAAGGAGACGTGGGCAGCGGAAAAACGATGGTGGCGCTCATGTGTATGCTCATTGCCGCCGGCAACGGATTCCAGAGCTGCATCATGGCGCCTACCGAAATTTTGGCCACGCAGCACTTCAAAAGCATGACCGAAATGCTGCACAGCATGAGCGTGAACGTAGCGCTGCTCACCGGCTCTACAAAAAAAGCGGAGCGCAGAGGCCTGCTCGAAAGGCTCGCGCAGGGCGACATCCACATCCTCGTTGGGACGCACGCGCTGATAGAGGATGCCGTGCGCTTTCGCCAGCTTGGGCTGGTGGTGATAGACGAGCAGCACCGCTTTGGCGTGGCGCAGCGCGGCAAGTTGTGGGAAAAAAGCGAAAACCCGCCCCACATGCTGGTGATGACGGCAACGCCCATACCGCGCACGCTGGCCATGACCCTGTACGGCGACCTCGACGTGTCGGTCATAGACGAGCTCCCCCCCGGACGAAAACCCGTAAAAACCGTTCATTTTTTTGACAACAAGCGCGACCGCGTATTTAGCTTCATGCACGAGCAAATCGCCGCAGGAAGGCAGGTGTACGTCGTTTATCCGCTCATACGGGAGTCCGAAAAGATGGACTACAAAAACCTGCAGGACGGCTGGGAGATGATTACTCAGGTATTCCCCGCGCCAAAGTACAAGGTCTGCATGGTGCACGGCAAGCTCAAGAACGACGAAAAGGAAGCTGCCATGCAGGAGTTTGTGCGCGGCGAAGCGCACATCATGGTGGCCACATCGGTCATAGAGGTAGGCGTTAACGTTCCCAACGCCAGCGTCATGGTGATAGAGAGTACCGAGCGCTTTGGGCTTGCCCAGCTGCACCAGCTGCGCGGACGCGTGGGGCGAGGCGCAGAGCAATCGTTCTGCATCCTGATGAGCGGCGTGAAGCTCAGCGCCGACAGCCGCCACCGCATGGAAATGATGTGCAGCACCAACGACGGCTTTCAGATAGCCGAGGCCGACCTTAAGCTGCGCGGCCCGGGCGACCTTGAGGGCACCATGCAGAGCGGCGTGGCCTTTGACCTGCACATAGCAAACCTCGGAACGGACGGCAAGATTCTGGAGCATGCGCGCCACCTTGCCGAGCAGGTGTTGGACGAAGACCCGCTGCTGAGCGGCAGCAAAAATGAGCTGCTGCTCAAAACCCTCGGCAGGCTAAAGAGCAGCGCAAAGGATTATAGCGTTATCAGCTGAAAAAAAAATCCTTTTTTTTTGAACAATAAATTTTTGATGATGACCCATCGACTTACAACTTTTCTTTTGGCTGCCGGAATCACCCTGCTGCTCACGGGTACGGCGGCTGCCCAGAGCGATTGCCTGCTGTTTGACCTACAGGGTAGAGAGCCTGTTTTTCAAGCGGGCGAAAGGGTTACCTACACCCTCAGCTACACGTGGGGCGTATGGATTAACGTGGGCGAAGTGGAGTTTCTTACGTCGCTGGTGAAAGCCCCTCCCAAGCCTTTCTACCACGTTGAGGTCAACGGAAAAACCTACTCTTTTTTCGACAATTTTTTCAAAGTCCGCGATTATTTTTCTACCAAAATAGACGCCCAAACGCTGCAACCATTCTACATGCAGCGCACCATCGACGAGGGAGGCTACCGGCGCAACAGCATGGGCTACTACAATCGGCAGAGCGAGGTGATATACTCCTCCACCCAGCGCCTCGACAAGCCGCAGCCCGCCAAGCGCGACACGCTGCCCCTCACGCCCTGCACCTTCGACGTGGTATCCATCTTTTACTACTACCGCTGCTGCGATTTTTCGCAAATGAAAACCAACACTACCTACACCGTGCAGCTGGCAATGGACAACGAGGTGCACAACATTCGCTACAAGCTCTACGGCGCCGAGGTGATTAACGTTAGGGGCGTAGGGAAGTTCAGAACGCTGAAGTTTTCGGCAAGCCTCATTGCGGGGACCGTTTTTACGGGCGAGGAGCAGGTGTTTTTTTGGGTCACCGACGACGCCAACCGCGTGCCGGTCTACATCGAAGCGCCCGTTGTTGTCGGGAGCATACGCGCGCGCATTAAAACGTGGAAAAACCTAAAGCATCAGCTCCTGATGGAGAACTCAAAAATTTAGCAAAATCGGCTAACGCTGCAAAATAATCGCGACCAAAGTGCTTATCAATTACCACATAAACGACAAAAAAACAACTTTATTGTAGCGCAATAAAATTTTAACCGATATTTTTCATATATTTGTCAAACATTTTACTTTCGTGAATGGCGGAGCTACAACACCGTCGAATAAAACGCATTTGTAATTTTAGCTTTAAAAAAACGCATAACCATATATGTCTCAAAAGATTTCGCACGCAGGTGTTGTTAAGGCGATTGAAGATGATCGTGTTCTTGTGAGCTTCAAAATTTCCGAAGAAGAAGCGTTGGCGCTCGGTGTAGATACCGACTACAGCCTTATGCAGCTGCCCTTGGGGTTGCACCAGCTCTCGGTGGACGAGCCTGTCAACGTAGTGATGAAGCCATCGTTCGGCAAAAAGGCGGTTGCGCTTCTTTACATGCTTCCGGCGGTAATCTTGGTGGCCTGCCTTTCGCTGCTGCTTTCCGTGGGGCTGGCAGAGGGCGCTGCGGGCTTGTCTTCGCTGGGCGTCGTTGCGCTGTACTACGCTGCGCTATACTTTTGCAGGGGTAAGTTGAGCCGAGAGTACAGCTACCACATCGAAAAAATACAGTGAAGCTCGCTGCATACATGCAGCAGCGCTAAATATGCTGAGACATTCTCACTCAAGTGTACTTTGATTGAAATTGTGGAATACCGGTAGAATTAAATCGTAAGCTCTTGCGCAGCAAGGCTCACATAAATAAATAATTTTTTTACTTTATTACGCGTATGCAAATGCCATCCAAACAGCAGTCTCTTAAAAATGACATTATTCGTCATATGTACTATCAAGGTCAGCTGACCATACCAATGCTGCGGAAGCTCGTCAACTACACAGTCCCCACGCTGTGCAAGGTGATGGAGGAGCTGCTGCACCAGCAAGTGTTGGTGATAAAAGGCAAGGCCGCCTCCAACGGAGGACGCTGCGCCTACACCTATGCGCTCAACGCACAGTATGCCTGCTGCATAGTGGTGTGCGTAGAGCGATTTACCATGCGCATAGCCATAGCCAACTTGAACAATGAGCTCATAACCCTCATAACTACCGTAAAAATTGGCATTACCACCCCCAACGAAATGCTGAAAATTTTGCAGCGCAGCGTGCGCAAAATTATCAACGAAAGCAAGATTAGCCGCAAGCAAATTATGGGGATAAGCATTGCCATACCCGGGCTGACCAACAAAAATTCCGGCATTAACTACAACTACTTTGGCGACATTAACCTCCCTGTTTCCGAAATCTTTTCAAAGATGTTTCCCTACCCCGTGCTGGTGCAGCACGACATGGATGCAATGACCCTTGCAGAGCATACTATGGGGTTGGGCAAGGGGGTGGAGAACATGCTGTACCTCTACTTAGGCGGCACCGGCATTGGCATGGGAATGGTGCTCAACGGAAAGCTCTACCTTGGGCTTGACGGCATGGTGGGAGAAATTGGCCACATCCCCGTTGTTGACAGCAACAAGCAGTGCCACTGCGGAAAAACCGGCTGTCTGGAGACGGAAATCTCGGAGGCTGCCCTTGTTACCAGAATAATGGAGAACATCCGAGGCGGCGCCAGCACGATGCTAAGCAGCTACGTCGAAAACGGAACCTACCTCACCCTGCAGCACATTTTGCAGGCGCTACATAGCGGCGACACTTTCACCATCAACCTGTTTGCGCAAATTTCGGAGCACCTGAGCAAGGTCATTACCATCATGCTGCACCTGCTCAACCCCGAGATGATTATCTTGGGCGGAGAGCTCACGGCTGCCGGACAGTACCTGCTATTCCCTATTCAGCAGCACATGAACAGGTATGCGCTGCCGCAGCTCCTGAAAAACTGCAAAATTACCACCTCTACCATGGGTACCCATGCTCCCCTGCTGGGCAACGTAGCGTTCATGCTGGAGTATACTTTAGATAATAATAAATTTTTCAGCATGGGAGCAGCGTAGCTCGCGCAGCAGGAGCAACGTTGCTCGCGCAGTAGGGCAAAAGTAGCTGGCTCACTTTTTTACCACGCCCCCGGATTGGGTTGTTGCATTTATTTTTTTGCCCAAACTTGCTTTATAATTTTTTTTATTTACTTTTGCAGTTGCTTAGTAGTATCAATCTTTAAATTCAAAAAAAATGAATCGAACAAGGTCTGGTTACGCAGCGCCGTTGGCGTTTGTAGGCATTATGTTTTTTGCCATTGGTTTTGCCTTGGGCATCAACTCTCCGCTTGTACCCGTGCTGGAGAAATCGCTGAACATACAGGGCGCGCTGTCGTACCTCATCATTGCGGCAACATTCCTGCCGTTCCTACTCTTTGGCTACCCCGCTGCAATGACCATCAAGGGTATTGGCTACAAAAAAACGATGGCGCTATCGTTTGCCATGTTTGCCGCCGCATTTGCCGCCTTTATTTTTGCCGCATGGCAAACAAACTTTATCTTTTTCCTGATAGCCTCTTTCCTGTCGGGCACGGCCAATGCCTTTTTGCAGGCCTCCGTTAACCCTTACGTAACCATACTTGGCCCCCTCGAAAGCGCGGCAAAGCGCATGAGCATTATGGGCATCTGCAACAAGTTGGCATGGCCGATAGCGCCTCTTTTCCTGTCGCTGGTGATTGGAAAAAGTGTTGACGGCATTGAAATTGCCGATCTCTTTACGCCTTTTACCATCATCATCGTAGTGTTTGTGCTGCTTGGCGTAATCTCGCTGCTTGCTCCGCTCCCCGAAGTAAAGGCAGCAGGCGAGGATGAGTCCTCGGCCGAAGATTGCCCTTACGCCAGCGGCAAAACCTCCATCTGGCAGTTTCCGCACCTGCTGCTTGGCTGTGTGGCGCTGTTCTTCTACGTTGGAGCAGAAACAATAGCCCTGAGCACGCTGGTAGACTACGCCTCCTTCTACAAGCTGGCAAACCCCGAAATGTACGCGTGGATAGGGCCTGTTGGCATGGTGATAGGCTACATCTGCGGCATTATATTTATTCCTAAATATCTGAAGCAAAGCACGGCGCTGCTCATCTGCGCCCTAATTGCCGTTGTAGGCTCAATACTGGTAGTGGCGCTGCCTGCCGAAATTTCTATCTGGGCAATATCGCTGCTTGCGCTGGGGTGCTCCCTGATGTGGCCTGCGCTGTGGCCGCTGGCAATGGCCGACTTGGGGAAATTTACCAAGGCTGGCTCGTCGCTGCTGATTATGGCAATGGCTGGCCCCGTAATTATACTCCCGCTGCTGGGATGGCTAAAGGATTCCGTTGGCATACAAAGCGCCTTTTGGCTCTGCCTGCCCTGCTTCCTTTACATCCTCTACTACGCTTTGTGGGGATACAAAATCAGAGCTAAGGCTTAGCCGACAATTCCGGAACATCCTAATATTTAGATATGTATACACGATATAAGCTACCAAAAGACGGCGGACTGATATCCAACGCTACGCCGAGCGACATCTTGCAACGATACGAAAAAATACGCACCAGCATTTACGAAAGCGAGTATGATGGCGTGCAGTACCTCTCCAACACCATTGTTGACATGATTAACAGCCACCGCAGCAAGAGCAGCGCTGCTGCGGATAAGGAGGCCAACCCTTTTGTGCTTGGCTTGAGCACGGGGCGCACTCCAATAGGCTTGTACCGCGAGCTGGTAAAGCGCTACCAAAAAGGTGAAGTATCCTTTGAGAATGTCGTAGTTTACAGCTTGGACGAGCTCTACCCCATCAAGGCAACAGAGCAGCAAAGCCGGAACTACCGCATACACGAAGATTTCTTGAGCCACGTCAACATTCGCCCCGAAAACATTCACATTTTTGACGGGACAACGCCAATTGAAACGGTGTCGGAGTACTGCAAAAAGTTCGAAAGCAACATTCACAAAATCGACCTGATGATAATGGGCATGGGCGAGCAGGGGCAAATAGGGTTTAACGAGCCCGGCTCTTACGCCAAGTCGCGCACGCGGCTGGTGCAGCTCAACCACGCTACGCGAAAATCGCTACAGCCCCTGTTCCACAGCTACGGCAGCATCCCAAGCTTGGCCATAACGATGGGCATGGGGACAATTATGAACGCTGAGCGTATTCTCCTGCTTGCATGGGGCGAAAGCAAGGCCTCCATAGTGCGCAAGGTGGTAGAAGGCGAGGCCACAGACCTGCTGCCGGCTTCTCTGCTGCAAAACCACCCCAGCATTGAGATGGTGGTTGACGAAACCGCCGCAGGCCAGCTTACCCGCGAGCAAACGCCTTGGCTGGTAGGCCCCTGCGAATGGACGCGAAAGTTTACGCGAAAGGCCGTAGTGTGGCTGTGCGGAGAGGTGAAAAAGCCAATTCTCAAGCTGACCTATCAGGACTACATCGAAAATTCGCTGGGGTCGCTCCTCAAAAGCGTCGGACCCTACGACAAGGTAAACATTGATATATTCAACGATTTGCAGCATACCATTACGGGGTGGCCGGGCGGAAAGCCCAATGCCAACGACGCTACGCGACCCGTTCGCTCGGCGCCATTCCCCAAGCGGGTGCTCATCTTCTCGCCTCACCCCGACGACGACGTAATATCGATGGGCGGAACGTTCCTGCGCCTCGTTGACCAAGGGCACGATGTGCACGTGGCCTACCAAACGTCGGGCAACGTTGCCGTGCACGATGACGTTGTTTTGCAGATTATGGATACCGCCCGCGAGCTGAAGATGGACAACAAGTTTGAGTACGTAAAAAAACTTATAGCCAACAAAAAAATGGGAGAGCCGGAGCCTCGCGAGCTGCGCGACGTGAAGGCCGCCATACGGCGCGCCGAGGCAAAGGCAGCGTCGCGCTTGTTTGGGCTAAACGAGGAGACGCACGCGCACTTCCTCAACCTGCCGTTCTACGAAACAGGAGGCATAAAAAAGGGAATGCTACAGCAGGAGGATGTCGACATTGTGGTGCGCCTGCTCAACGAGCTAAAACCTCACCAAATCTACGCCGCCGGCGACCTCTCCGACCCGCACGGCACCCACCGCATCTGCATTGAGGCGGTGCTGGCGGCTATGCAGGCCGTGAAGCACGAAGCGTGGGCAAAGGAAGTGCAAATGTGGCTGTACCGCGGAGCTTGGCAGGAGTGGGACTTGGGCGTGGTGGACATGGCTGTGCCGCTTAGTCCGGAAGAAATGGTGAAAAAGCGGCACGCTATCTACCGCCACCTCTCGCAAAAGGACATTGTGCCATTCCCCGGCAGCGACACCAGAGAGTTCTGGCAGCGCGCCGAAGACAGAACGCAAAACACAGCGCACCTGTACGACAAGCTGGGCATGGCAGAGTATCAGGCAATAGAGGTATTTGTGCAAATTAAGAATTAAGAATTAAGAATTAAGAATTAAGAATTAAGGGGAAGTAGAGAGTAGCTGTTTAATTTTAATCAAAGAGAACGTTTATATTATGCGATTAATTATAGAAAAAGATTCGTCCGTTGTTGCGCAGCGTGCAGCGGCGTACATTATAGCCAACATCAACAAGCACGGCAAAAAATCGGATAGCCCCTTTGTGCTGGGGCTGCCAACGGGGTCTACTCCGCTGGAAACGTACAAGGAGCTCATAAAAGCGCATAAGCAGGGGCAGGTATCGTTCAAAAACGTGGTGACGTTCAACATGGACGAGTACGTGGGGCTGCCGCAAAATCACCCCGAAAGCTACCACTCGTTCATGTGGAGCAACCTCTTTAAGCATATTGATATTTCACCCGCAAATGTGAACATCCTCAACGGCAACGCTAACGATTTGGCGGAGGAGTGCCGCAGCTATGAGGCCAAGATAGCCAGCTACGGCGGCATTGACTTGTTCTTGGGCGGCGTAGGCAACGACGGGCATATTGCGTTCAACGAGCCGTTTTCGTCGCTCACCTCGCTTACCCGCGTCAAAACGCTCACTTACGATACGCTGGTAGCCAACTCGCGCTTCTTCAACAACGACGTTAGCGCAGTGCCCCGCAGTGCGCTAACGGTGGGCATAGGCACCATACTCGCAGCGCGGAAGGTGCTCATCCTCGCTACCGGCAGCAGCAAGGCGCAGGCGGTGAAGCACGGCGTAGAAGGCGCATACTGCCAAAAGTGGACTATCAGCGCGCTCCAGATTCACCCGCACGGCATGATTATTTGCGATGACGCCGCCGCCGGCGAGTTGACGGTAAGCACATACCGCTACTTCAAGGAAATGGAGGGAGAGCGGCGCGATTAGAAATTGGGAGTTTTTGGACACAAATTGTCCGTGGGTGCATTAATTCACAAAGAATTAGGCGTATATTATTTGTAATTAAGTTGTTATAATGAATTTTTCTAATGTAATCCATTAGAAAAGAGCATTGATTATTAGGCAATTATATCTCAATATGCATTTGGGGATTATTTCCTCTGATTTATGACAGCGCCGATGATTTTTTCAGAGCGTTACAGCGCAAGACATTAAGGCTTTCCTGTGATTTGTGAAATATCAAATTTACCGTCAATACTCTGAATCTCAATTTTTCCTTTGAGGATGTCGAAGAAAAAGTTGCGGATACGGTCGAATGTTAGCGTGGCAGGCTTGCCGTCTTTACCTACGCCCATGTCGTAGGTTTTCAGTAATTGCGATCCCAAGCTTGCTGCCGTAAGCAAGAAATGATTCTGGAACTTGTCGGTATCCAGCAGGTCAGCTGCCAGCACTTTTCCGATTACGGTGTAGCTGCGCAAAGTTTTCTGAATTTCTTCGTTGGTTAATGTAGCTTTAACCTCGTCAGCAGCAATATTCATTTCTATTTTGCCCGAGCTTTGGGATTGCGGTACCCCTTTGTACAATGCTCCTAAATCCGCTAAGCTCAAATTGTAAAGCTTTGTGCCGGCTGCTGCAAGAATTTTTTCGATAGAAAATGCACTTGGCAGCAACAAGCTGACAACTCCTTCAATTCTGGCAGAAGGAGTATTGAAAGTGCCAACAATACAATTTGTTAAGTCAATTTGTTGGGTTGCAAAAACGCCACCGATTACCACACAATTCTCCAAAACGATTTCGTCGGCATAAATGCTGCCAGCCACAAATGCATTATAAAGCGTTACTGTTTTTGCGTTAACAT
>JAIRXY010000181.1 GCA_031268055.1 Prevotellaceae bacterium
TCCCCTGTTCCCTTTCATTAATTGCTACTACAAATTTAACTCCTTTTTTAATTCTACATTGGCACTACAAACATACGAGGGTTTTAAACCCTGTTAGGGTTGGGTTGAGAGGAGGGTAAGAGGAGGGTTAAAAGGATTCGAAAGTTGACACAAGTATTGATATTCACCCAACAAAACACCAAAAACATCATGGCAAAAAAATTTACATGGAAAATCTGGCTCAGGCCCAACCGCCTGACCACAGATGTGGAGAACGACTACATAGCCGAAGTATCCACCGCAGGCAACACCCAGCGCAACGAAGACGTTGCGCGGAGCATCGTAGAAGCGCGGAGCGAGCTCCGCTATGACACCATCCTGAGCATCCTCCACGAGCGCGACGCCGCGGTGCGCAGCGCCCTGCTGGGAGGATCGTCGGTGCAGGACGGCAACGTGCACCTCACCCCCCGCGTTGCGGGCAGCTGGGTTGGCACGAAGTCCGTATTCGACCCCGCCGCCCACAAAATCACGCTCGACGCCACCCTCACCGCCGAGCTGCGGAAAGCCCTCGGAGAGGAGGTAAGCGTGGAGGTGCTGGGCGTACAGGCCGAAGGCGGCGCGCGCATCAACTTGGTAACCGATGTGTACATCGGCAAGCCCAATGGCACCATACACCCCCATAGCGACATCATTATCGACGGCGAAAAAATCAAGATTGCCCCCGACAATGAGGCAGGGCTGGGCGTATTCTTTGTGGCCACCGACGGCACGGAAACGCCCATTGAATTCCCCACGTCAGAAAACACCCCCAAAAGGATACTTTGCCGCGTGCCCGGCGCGCTGGTCGTTGGCCAAACCTACACCCTGAAAATCGTAACGCGGTTTACCAGCGGGGGCAACCTGCTAAAGGCGCCCCGCGCTATTCTGTACGAGCTGACGCTGGAGGTCGTATGACGGGCGTAGAGCAGCCTTTTCTACGGGCGTAGAATGGCCTTTTCTACGGGCGTAGAACGGCCTCTTCTACGCCCGTAGAACGGCTTCTTCAGCCCTAACAGGGTTAAAACCCTGTTAGGGTTAATGTCAGGATTACATCAGAAATTACGACGAATTTTTAAAACACACAGCAGAAAATGGATAAAAAAATGGCTGACTTTTGCAGCTTTACCATAGAGCAACCCGAAAAAATACCTGTGCTCTTTGTGCTGTTCAACCGCCCGGAGCTGGTACAGGAAAGCATACAGCCCATTGCTCGCTACCGCCCCCGACACCTCTACTTGGCCGCCGACGGACCTCGCCCCGACCGGCAGGGCGAAGCCGAACTCTGCCACCGCGCACGAGCGGCAGCGCTGGAGGCCATTGACTGGGAGTGTGAAGTGCGCACTCTCTTTCGTGATCAAAACGTGGGTTGCGGGCGCGGCGTGAGCGAGGCCATCAGCTGGATGCTGGAAAGCGAGGAGTACGGTGCCATTGTGGAAGACGACTGCATCGTTTCCTGCGACTTCTTCCGTCTTTGCGAAGAAGTCCTGCCTCTATACTGCGACGACGAGCGCGTAGCGCAGGTAAGCGCATTTGACCCCTACAGCACGGGCAAGGTGCAGGAGAGCTACTTTTTTGCCAGCTACCCTACCTGCTGGGGCTGGGCAACGTGGCGGCGCGCATGGCGGCACATTGACTTTGAGATGAAAACGTGGCCGGCGCTACGCCTGCGGATATTTCGCCGCATCAATCTGCCCGAAGCCCTCATTTGTCTCTGGGAGGGGCAAAAGCTTTACCGCAGCTTCAGGAGCGGCAAACCATACACATGGGACTTTCAGTGGGGAATGTGCGTGATGATGGAGCGCCGGCTGTGCCTTATGCCCCGCGCCAACCTCGCCAGAAATGTTGGTATGGGCATCAAAAATGCCACCAATACGCACGGGATTGTCACGAGCTGGTCAGAAGTCAACGTAGGCGTTTTGCAGTTCCCACTACAGCACCCTGCACGGGTAACCCTCGACCACCGCGAAGAGCGGCACCGGAAATACCGCCAGTGGCTGTACCGCTACGCTGAGCTGCTGGTAAAGAAAGTAGGGGCAGCCCTTAACTTTTAGTCCTCAATTTGTAAACCCTATACCAGCAGCTACAGCAATGCAAGTACAAATAGACAATATCATTTTTTCCCTGCAAAAAGCAGGCGGCATTTCTGCGTACTGGTTTGAGCTTTGCAGGCGATTGCTGAATGATGGAGATTTTGCCTGCTCTTTTTATGAGTACAAAAATGCAGCGCAAAATATTTTCAGAAAGCAGCTGCAAATTCCACCTCACCTGTTGGCAAAAAGCAAAAAATTACCTGTAAAAATAGAGCGCTACGCTCCCGTCATAGGCCATGCTGAGGGCGGCGTGTTCCATTCGAGCTACTACCGCACCATAAAATTCAGCAAAAGAGCAAAGAGCATCGTTACGGTGCACGATTTTATCTACGAAAAGTATGCTTCGGGGCTTAAAAGGCGAGGACATATTTGGCAAAAGTCAAAGGCAATTGCCGATTCCGATGTGGTAATATGCGTTTCGGAGAATACAAAAAGAGATTTATGCGAGCTTTATCCTCAGCACAAAAGTAAGGACATCAGGGTTATTTACAATGGCATTTCCGAGAGTTACTACCCCCTCAATGGGAAAACAAATCAGCACAATCCTTACGTGCTGTACGTTGGCGTGCGTTCCGGATACAAAAATTTTGCTTTTGTCGTAAAATGGCTAAGCGCCTTAAAAGATTTTGAGCTGCGGATAGTTGGAGCTCCGCTTTCTAAGGAAGAACAAAAAATGCTCACCCAACTGCTGCCCAATCGCTTCCACTTGGCAAGTAGCATCAGCAATAGCCATTTGAATGAGCTATATAATAATGCCGCTTGCTTGGTGTATCCATCATCGTATGAAGGATTCGGTATTCCTGTGTTAGAAGCCATGAGCGCCGGTTGCCCAGCCATTACGCTTAACACATCTTCTTTGCCAGAAGTATGCGGAAATGCCGGATTAATGGCTGAAAAATTAAGCCCCGAACTTTTTACCGAGCTGCTCCGCTATGCAGTAGCCAATCGAACTGCAATCTCAGCAAAAGGGATAGTGCACGCGGCTAAATTCTCTTGGGATAAATGCTATAAAGAAACATCTTCTATTTACAAAGACATGTAGAAATCTTTAATCATTAGATCTTATGAAAACAAGCAGCATTAAAGTAATCAACGCTCACCAGCAGCAAATCTACAATTGGTTTGAAAAAGAAACAGTCGCAGCGTAGATTCAGGTGGCAGGTACAGCTAAGGAAAATTAGTAGCCGAGCGAAGCGAGCTCACGAATTTCGAGAAAATAAGCACAACGTGAGCCATTGGCTTATTTACTTCGCATCGCTTAGTCAACTCTACCGCCGCCAATGCTAACGGCAATGCCAACCGACAAGTAGTCAAAATTTACGCTCACGTTATCTTTTTTCCCGCTCCTTACAAAGTTGTACTGCACCACACCCCTTACGTGGGGCAAATCGCAACCTGCGCGAAGCATTATCCCAACATTTTGTCCAAACAAAATGTATCGCTCGGAGTAGCTGTTGCTGGGATATTGCTCAGAGTAGTCGTAGTCGGAGCCGGAGTGAACGGTTGCCGCCAGCAGGTAGGAGCCTACCCCAAGGCCAACAAAGGGTCGGTAGACGTCGGACGTAAAGTGGTAATCGCCGGTTAGCAGCAGGGCGTTGTTGTACTTCGAGATGGAGGTGTACTCTTCGGTAGAGGACCCCAGCACATGGAGTTCGACGTGGGCGCCTACCGAAAATTGCCCAATGGCGTACTTAGGCTCAATGCTGCCCAAAATACCTATCCCGAAGTTGTTAACAGGAAAGGATAGCCCAGCGCCTACGTCAATCCGAAAAGGATTATACGTGTACTGCGCGCGTGCAGCGTGCGATGCCAAGCAGAGGAATGTTGCTAAAATAACGGTTTTTCTTCTCATAATAATTTGGATTCTATGGATGAAAAATTCATCGCGTAGAGCTTTGGGCTTTGCATATAATGGAAGCAATAAAAAAATGGCTGCTTTTCGGCGAGCCTGAAAGTTACGCCAAGCATGTCGTAAAGTCAAAGCTTCGTAATGATGATGTTAATCTTTTGTGCTTTAAGCATTACGATAAAAAAGGCTATACGCTAATGACGTGTGTAAAGTTATGCCTTTTTATGGTGCATATTGCAAGCGATTTGCTAAAAAAAGTTACTTTGTGTTGCTACGAATTTTTCCGGCAGCAGCTTCGGCAAGCTTGCAAGTTGGCTTTGTGGCTTTTGCGCAAATAATTTTGCTTTTTGGCCGGTTTCTTGCCATTTTTCTCTACATTTGCCTGAAAAATGCGAAGCGCGTAGCTTCCGAAAGCCGAAGTTTTGAAGCCCGAAATTATCACATACTGCGCTGAGCGCTCCACGCCGGAGCCGGCGCTGCTGCAAGCGCTGTCGCGCGAAACGCACCTGCGCGCCCTTCACCCGCGCATGCTCTCGCACTGGCAGCAGGGGCTGCTCCTGCAGCAGCTGGCAAAGCTGCTTAAGCCCAGCAGCGTGCTGGAGATAGGCACCTTTACCGGATACTCGGCGCTGTGCTTAGCCGCTGCGCTTCCGCCCGATGGCGAGCTGCACACCTACGACGTGGACGACGAGGCGCTCGAAATTGCTCAAGAATTTATCCGCCAATCGCCACAGGCAGGCCAAATAAGGGTGCACCACCAAAGCGCGCTCGAAGGTGCGCCAACGCTCGGAAAAACATTCGACCTCGTATTCATTGACGGCGACAAGCGCGAGTACCTCGACTACTACCGCATGGCCGTGGGGCTAACGCCGTCCGGCGGGCTCATTGTTGCCGACAACGTGCTGTGGGGCGGTAAAATACTCGACGCTCCGCGCTCCGGCGACAGGCACACGCGGGCGCTGCAGGAGTTCAACGAAGTGGTGCGCTGCGATGACAGCGTAGAAAAAATTATGCTACCTTTGCGCGATGGATTAACCATTATCAGGAAAAAATGAGGTGGGAAAGGAGTGGTAAGCGTTGACACAAAATTCGTCACAAAATTCAAAAATTATAAATAATCACATGAACAAGAAAGTACTTTTAATGATTCTCGATGGCTGGGGCAACGGCAAGCACAACCGCACCAACGCCATCTACACGGCAGGAACGCCCAACATGGAGCGCCTGTCAAAGGAATATCCCACATCGGAGCTGCTTACCTGCGGCGAGAACGTAGGCCTGCCCGACGGACAAATGGGCAACTCCGAGGTGGGGCACCTCAACATTGGCGCCGGGCGCGTGGTGTACCAAGATTTGGTGAAAATCAACATTGCGTGCCGCAGCAACAGCATTCTGCAAAACCCCGAAGTGGTGGCGGCATTTCAAAATGCCAAGAGCAGCGGCAAGCAGCTTCACCTCATGGGGCTGGTGTCCAACGGCGGCGTGCACAGCTCCATCGACCACCTCTACAAGCTCTGCGACGTGGCAGGCGAGTACGGGCTGCAAAACCGCACCTTTGTGCACTGCTTCATGGACGGGCGCGATACCGACCCAAAGAGCGGCAAGGGTTTCATTGAGCAGCTGCAAAATCACCTTAAAAAGTCGTGCGGCGAAATAGCCTCCATCGTTGGCCGCTACTACGCTATGGACAGGGACAAGCGCTGGGAGCGCGTCCGCGAGGCGTACGATTTGCTGGTGCGCGGCGCAGGCGCTACCGCCGCCGACCCCGTGCAGGCGGTGCAGCGCTCCTACGACGAAAATGTGACCGATGAATTTATAAAGCCAATCGCCTGCGGGCAGGGCAAGGGGCGCATACAGGCAGGCGATACCGTTATTTTCTTCAACTTCCGCAACGACCGCGCCAAGGAGCTCACCATTGCGCTCACGCAGCAGGATATGCCGGATTTTGGCATGGCCTCCATCCCGCTCTACTTCTGCACCATGACCCCCTACGACGACAAGTTTAGCGGGCTGCACATCCTGTTCGACAAGGACAACGTGCAGAATACGCTGGGCGAAACGCTGTCGAAGGCCGGGAAAAAGCAGCTGCGCATAGCCGAAACCGAAAAGTATGCGCACGTAACATTTTTCTTCTCCGGCGGGCGCGAGGCAACCTTCGAGGGCGAGGAGCGAATCCTCATCAGCTCGCCCAAGGTGGCCACCTACGACCTGCAACCCGAAATGAGCGCCCCGCTCGTAAAGGAGGCGTTGATAGCGGAGCTGGGCAAGAAAAAGTTCGACTTTGTTGCGCTCAACTTTGCCAACGGCGATATGGTGGGGCACACCGGCATTTACGATGCCATTGTAAAGGCCGTAAAAACCATCGACAGCTGCGTTGGCGAGGTGGTGAAAGCCGCGCAGGACAACGGCTACACCGTGCTCATCACCGCCGACCACGGCAACGCCGACAACGCCGTCAACGCCGACGGGTCGCCCAACACGGCGCACTCGCTCAACCCCGTGCCCTTTGTGGTGGTGGACAAGGATGTAAAAAGCGTTGCCAGCGGCGTGCTTGCCGACATAGCCCCCACCGTGCTAACCCTTATGGGCGTTGAAATTCCAAAAGACATGACGGGAAAAACGCTAATCTGAGAGTTGAGAGCTGAGAGCTGCGGGTTGAGAGTAGTAGCTTGTTCCCGCTGGCGCTGGCTGTAGCCTGCGCCAGCAGGAGGTATTATTTTCTGCTACTGTCCGATAAAAAAAGTAGATGTCTCGAAAGCGCCAAGTCCAGCTTGGTGTCGTAAAAACAATATCTCGCTGATAATCATCAGTTAAAATTTTTAATCGGGAAAAAGTGTCAAAGTCAGGAGCAGAAGCATACGGTAGCTAATGATGTGCGCCAAAAACCTCATTTTCTACCTCATTTCAGTAACAAAACAACCTC
>JAIRXY010000201.1 GCA_031268055.1 Prevotellaceae bacterium
TTGGCAGCAACAATGCTGCTGGCTGCCGTACAGGTGCAGGCAGCCCGTCACCCTATTGCCCCAACGGCTACGCTTGGAGCAGCTATTAACAGCTTAGTTGCTGGCGACTTTGCTTCGAATGACACTATCGTGCTTGAGCGCGGCGGTAGCTACACGTTGGGCGCTACCGTTAACGTACTTCACTCCAAAGGTGTTGCTATTATAGCAGACCCTGATGGTACTGGTGACATACCTGTCGTTGAGTGTGCCAACTACGATGTGTTTAGCCTCAATGGAGCAGCAGACTTACCTGACGCCTACTTTCGGCTGGAAAATATAAAGTTTATTGGCTCTAACCGTAGTAACGGAAAGTACTTTATAACAACAGCTCAAAGTGTTACCATTACATACGGTGGTATTGAGGTCAAAGGGTGCGTATTTGAGCTCATGTCACGGGCTTTTTTGAGAGGTAGGGTGCAGCTTACCATGAGTTCCATTTTGTTTGACAACTGCATTTTCCAAAACTCGCAAGACTTATCCGGAACTAATGGAAGCGATGTATATGGAATTATTCATCCGGAATTTAATGGTACGAATACAATAACAAGCATCAAGTTTAAAAATACTACCGTATATAATACAACCAATATGATTGTAAATTGTGCAAGGTCTCTCGTTACTAACCTCGAAGTAGAAAATTGTTCATTTCTCTATTCAGGCAGTAAAGCCGCTTCATCGCTGTTTAACCTGACGACTTTACAAACAGGTTCGTCTGTTACTTTCAGAAATAACATCATTAAAGGATACTATACAGGCTTGTCTGCCCAGACGCAAACTATCAACATTACTTATAGTAGCTCTGTTCCTGTGCTGTTCCAAAACAACTACATTACAGGGGTTACCAGCGTTACCAACCTGACGGCAGAGCAATGCACAATGCAGGAGTTGTCAAAGGCAAGCGAAGAAATAGAGGTTGATTTCGAGGGGCTTACATCAGACCCTGTAAATTTTGTTATTACAGGTACAGACGCAGATTACATGAAAAGCGCCGGCTTTGGTGGCGCTTGCGTTGGCGACCCGCGGAGCTACCCGGGCTATACGCCACCCGTACCCGGCAAGCTCACATGGATTGGCAGTGATGACGCTCTTTGGAATGTGCCAGCCAACTGGTCGCCAAATGAGTTGCCCAGCGAAGCCGGTACTGCTACCATTGCAAGCGGCGTTGCGCAGTCGAGCGGCGGGAGGATGGCCTCTACCGTTATCCTGAAAGCCGGCGGTACGCTTAAGCTTGCTGCCTCTGCTTCCGATACCATCACCACGCTTGTGCTGGACGGCGGTACGCTGCAAGGAGCAAATACGCTGCAAGGCGAAATAAGCCTCAAGAGCAAATCAACCATAAGCGTGCCCGGCAGCGGTACGCTCGCTATACCCGTGAGCATAAGCGTGAGCAGCGACAACAGCGGTAGCGATACGCTGGTAAAGGCAGGCGGCGGTACGCTATACCTCACCGCTACCTCCAACGCCTTTTCCGGCACGTGGCGCGTAGAAGAGGGCGCTGTAAAGGTGGACGAAGCGGGTACTGCTCTTGGCACAGAGGTAAAGGTAGATTTGTGCGGAGGCACGCTGGAGCTAAGCGGCGAGGTGGTTTCGCTCCCCGGCCTGTTTTTTGACAACGGAGCGGCGTTGGCGGTAGGAGCCTACACCGCAACATCGCACCCTGCGCTGGTATCCGGCGCGGGTAGCCTGAAGATAACGGATTCGCGCGTATTCAAGTATGTGAGCAAAACCCGTGTATCGTGGGAGAGCAAGTTCAACTGGTTTCCGGTGCGCGCGCTTACCGACGGCGATACGGCTGTGATAGAAGGCTCCTACGATGTGGGAGATGGCACAACCAAGGCATACGACGTATCGTTTACGCCCAATACCTTCCCGTCCGGCGCTAAGCTGTTTCTACTCGATGGGGCAAGGGCAAGGCTGGAGGTAAGCGCCTCGCCTACCGCTGCGCGCAGCGCCTTCACCGCCGATATAGAGCTGGCAAAGGGCGTGCTCTACACCTCCACCACCAGCAAAAATCTTTTTGGAGTGGACGGCAACCTGACCATACGGGACACCGCCTACATCCAGCCCGATGCAAGGGTAGAGCTGGATACGGTTACCTCCGGTAATCTGGACAATAAAATCAGCCCCATCAGCATAGGCGCAAGCCTGCACGGAAGCAAGCCTATTGTGCTATCGGTGTCGCAAAATCCCGACAACTCCGGCGGAACTTACGGCTTGCAGCTGGTGAAGGCAGATAACCTCGACTTTACCGGCGACTGGATTGTGCAGAAAAACAGCCTCGTGGGTAAAGCTGCCGCCTGCTTTGGGCGCGACAATACCATTTATCTTTCGCCCGGTACCTCTCTTTACCTTGACGTAGCCGACGCTACCGATAAAACGCAAACGGTAAACGCTGCTCAGGGAGCCAAAATTTACATCACCGACGATACCCGCCTGACGAAGCTGACGCTGGGCGACGCTTCCTACACCGAAGGAGAGTTTACTGCCGCCTCGCACCCCGACTACATTTCGGGAACGGGCGCTATTAAGCTGGGCATGGTGCCGGTGGCAAGCGTTGCCATCAACACCCCCAATAGCGTACAAGCTGCGGTAATCAGTACAACGCTGCAGCTCTCGGCAAACGTTCTCCCGCAAAATGCCGACGACCGCGACGTTACGTGGAGCGTGACCTCCGGCGACGCTACCATTGACCCTGCAACAGGCTTGCTAACGCTGGGCGCTGCTGCCGGTAGCGTAACCGTAGGGGCAAAAACAATCAACAATACCAGCGCAACCAAAACCATTGAGGTGCTGGCCGCTCCACAGCTGATAACAAGCCTTTTGATAGATGGCCCTGCCAGCATGGAAATGGGCGAGGAGGTTACCTACACGGCAAGCTACGAGCCTGCCAACGCTACCGACGTAGCGCTGGTATGGGAAATCACAGCAGGCGACGCCGACACGGTGCGGTTGAGCAATGCCAGCCTGCAGGTAGTATCCAAATCTACCGACCCGCTGACGGTGAAGGTATCGGCGCAAGCTGCTCCGGAGGTATCAGTAACCAAGCAAACCACCATTCTACGCGCTACGCGCTACGTGTGGGTGGCCAACGATGCGCTAACAAGCGGCGGCGAGGGTCTTTGGGAAGCCCCGCAGTACTGGACCCCGCAGGTAATACCGCAGGCTGGCGATAGCGCCTACGTATACGAAAATACCAGAGAAAATAAGTTTGCGCTGGGCACGGGTGGAAGTGATCAGGAGCACGCCAAGTTTGCCGCCAAGCTCTTCCTTATGTCCAACGCCAAGCTGCGCGTGACCGTTACCAACGACGCTACCGACGGCTTAGACCCCTTTACCTCCGCATGGGACGTAGTAACGCCCCCATACCGCGCCGAGGCTCCATTCTACCTGCTGGGCGGCACCATTGGCGTGTACTCCACCAGCTCGAAAACATGGGGCGTAGACGGCGAGATAAATGTACTTGAGCCCTCGTACCTCCTGCTGGAAACTGCCAGCCCAAATGGCGCTCTGTACGTATTTGCCGAGGTAAAGGGCAGCTCTACGCTTACCCTCGCCGGCCGGGAATCAGCCATGACCAATGACCCCAACGAAACAACCTACTCCGAATCTACGATAATTCTTCGCCACGCCAACCCCGATTTTACGGGTACGTGGAAGCTGGATTTGGTAAACCTCTACACCAAAGAAGAGCAAGGCTTTGGCAAAGGTAATATCATTGTTGGTACAGGCCGCAAGCTGATTGTTGACCACGAAAAAGCGCTTGACTCTACCGCTACCATTACCATTGCGTCGGGCGGTAAAATTTCTACGAAGCTCTCCAGCAGCATTACCATTGCCGTAAGCAGCCTTGTGCTGAATGGCGTAGAGCAGGAGCCCGGATACTACAGCAGAAACACTCCGGCGGTATCAAGCTACTTTGACAACGACAGGGTGATTATTAAGGTGGGCAGCATGGAGCAGGTACCCGTTACGAGCATTAGCATAAGCGGCCCAAGCCAAATGGCTGTAGGGTCAGATGCGCAGCTCACGCCGTTGGTGCAGCCTTCAAGCGCCGTGCAGCTTGTTACGTGGAGCGTAGCGCCTGCCGAGCTGGCAACCATTAGCTCCGCCGGCGTACTCACCTCCGGCGCTACCGCCGGCTGCGTTACGGTAACGGCTACGGCTACCGACGAATCGGGCGTATCCGGCACAAAGCAGATTGCCATAGGCAGCGCTACCTGCGGCGCTACCGCCGTTGCCGCCGAGGATTACGGGACGCTCACGCTGTCGCCCAACCCCGTGCAGTCGGAGCTGCGAATAAGCGACGACAAAATCATCAGCGAAATTCGCATCTACACGCTCAACGCTACGCTGGTAAAAACGCTGCCTGTTAACGCCAAAGATGTTACGGTGGACTTGTCGGCTTACTCCGACGGCGTTTACCTCGTTGTAGCCTCGTATGCCGGTAGCGACAAGAAATCGGCAAAGGTGATAGTGAAGCAGTAAATTTTCAGGCTCTTTCCACACTCCGGTAGGGGCGGCGCAGTAAAAGCGCCGCCCCGCGGGGTGGGGTAGGGTGGAGTAGCGTCGGCGCATTGCCTCCCGACGGTTTGGATAAACATTTATAAGTGAATAACAAATTATGAGATATTTTCTGCAAAAACTTTTATGGGTGTTGCCGGTGTGGGCAGCGCTCATATTTTTCTTGCTGCCTTCGTGCAGGGAGGAGAATCACCCCGAGGTTTCTTTTCTCCCATGCGCTCAGATTTCGTTTGTCGACAGCATCGTGGAGATAAATCTGCAAATGGTTGATTTGGAAATCTATACTACGCTAAGGGCAACCGTTTTGTCGCCGGTTGGCCTCAGCAAAATAGAAATTGCTCAGGTGAACAAGCTGGGGAGCAGGCTTGTAGATACGGTTGTTGTGAAGGAGGTAACCTCCTTTGATGACGAAAATCGCTGGACAATAAATGAGGAGATACAGCTGGCCGGCTACACCGAGGGCATTAACGTGCGTACCTACGACAAGCAAGGGCAAATGTCGCAGCGCATGCTGCCCGTAAAGCTCGAAAACACCAAGCTGCGGCCTGCCATCATCTGGCTCAACGCCAACGGGACGGAGAATACATCCTACGCCGCCAACGGAGTAGCGGTGAAAAAGTACGGGGCAAACCCCCTTATCCCTGAGCTGTGGGCGAGGATAGAAAGCCGCAACGGAAACGAATGGTCGTGGGGCTTGGACAAGCTGAACACCTACCTCGTATACGCCGATGGAACGCTGGCGCCTGTGGCTGAGGCTACGCGAAACTTGAGCGAAGCTCCCTGTAGCGGTTGCCGCAACACCTTTGAGTTCCGCTTTACGCCGGATTACACGGGCGAGGTGAAGCAAATCCTGCTGGCGGCAACCGATTTGAAAATGCAAAAAACCGAAAGCTACATCAACGTTAAGGTTTACGATGATTACCCTGCACCCCAAATAATGTACGCGCAAAGCAAGCTGACGATTGACCGGAACGATTTGAGTCAGGCCGTGGTGGAGTTTGATGTAGCGTCGGAGGATGTGAGGTTTAGCAGGGTGGTGTACTATCTGGTGCGCTCCAACGGCGATGCTGATTCTGTTGGCGTAAGGGCAGCGGGGTTTCCCGACCTGCCGTCGGGCGCTACGTATAAAATTCACCTGACCTATAGGCTGACAGATATTGAAAATGTCGTTGCTTTCAGGGTGAAAGCGGTTAACCGGAACAACCTCTCGAGCCAAGAAGATTTGCCCATAGAGATAGCGCCGGGCGCAGAGGGCGTAAAGCACGTGCGCAACATCGTTACCTACACCTACGACGACCGTGTTGCGCGAAATTACGTGTACTCGGTTGCCTCAAATCGCCTGTACAAGGATGGAACGGAGGGCAGCGAATCGGAGGGCGTAACCGACCCCGACATTGTTTTCCGCTCTGGCAACGACGCCTACATATACCCCGACGCGCCGATAAACAACACGTCAACTACGTGGAAGGGCGACAAGCAGCGCAAAACGTTTTTTGTGAAGCTTATGCCTACTCATGGCGTTGACTTTGAAACGGCAACGCGAGAGCAAATTCTAATGTTCGATTCCATTGTTGACCGCATGGGCGAGCTCACGGTGAGCGCCGCCAACAGGCCTAAGCAATCGCTTATAGCGGTGGTAAAAGCTATCGTGGTGGACGGCAAGGGGAGGCTGCTGAGCGTGGTGGAGGACAACAGCGCGGTAGATCAACCGCCCGGCGCGTGGGAGCTGGTGCGTATCAGCTACAACCTCGACACGCGTATAGCCACGTATGCCGCCACCGCAAAGCGGGACGAAGCCGCCATGAGCATTACCTACGCCTTCAAAACGCACGATGGCATTGTTGGCCTGCTAAAGCTCACGGAGGGGCTGGCCTACCAGCCGGGGATTAACGCCAACGCTGTGAGGATACAGCGCCAGCGGATAACGTTTAGCGTGAAAACGGTTGAGCAGCAACCAACAACCGATATTTAAAAGTTTTCAGTACAAATCTTATATGCAGCAGGAGGCTGCAAAATCTAAAATCTGATGAAATTTCATATATTTGTTGTGCTTTGCCTAATCTCGCTTGGGGCAGCGGCACAAAATAAAATCTCCGGTACGGTAGTCGACGCCGAGGGAGCGCCTTTGGTAGGGGCAAGCGTTGTCGTAAAGGGAACAACAATAGGCGTAATGGCTGATGTAGGCGGCGCTTTTACCATTACCGCACCCTCCGACGCTACGCTGGTGGTATCGTTTGTTGGCTTTTCTCCTGTGGAGATACCCGTAGAGGGCAAAAGCGTGCTTAGGGTAGAAATGAAGGAGGGGCAGCAAATAGACGAGGTTGTAGTGGTAGGGTACGGCACCATGCGCAAGCGCGACCTTACAGGCTCCATTTCGTCGGTAAAAGGCGATGTGCTTAAGCAAATCCCTGTTGCATCGGCGGCCGAGGCGCTCACCGGCAAGCTGGCGGGGGTGCAGGTTACAACCTCGGAGGGAGTGCCGGGGGCGGAGATAAAAATTCGCGTGCGCGGCGGCGGCTCTATCACGCAGGATAACGAGCCGCTGTACATCATCGACGGCTTCCCATCCGACGACGGACTTACTGCCGTCGACCCCGCTGATATTGAAAGCATAGACGTGCTCAAAGACGCTTCGTCTACGGCAATCTACGGAGCGCGCGGAGCCAATGGCGTTATAATTATTACCACCAAAGGCGGCAAAGAGGCCAAAACAAGCGTCAGCTACGACGGATACATGGGTGTAAGGCAGCTGGCGCGAAAGCTGGAGGTGATGACGCCCTACGAGTTTACGCTGTGGCAGTACAACGTTCGAACAATTATGGACGATGCCAGAATGACCGGATTTTCAAATATATACGGAGAATGGGACGACTTGTACTACCTCTACAGCGATAGAGAAGGTATTGATTGGCAGGGAGAGCTGTTTGGCCGCTCGGCCTTTGCGCAAACCCACAACCTGAGCATCAACGGAGGCAGCAAGACAACAAAATTCAACATTGGCTACACCTACAACGGCGAGGAGGGAACGCTTATCAACACGGGCTACGTGCGCAGCGTTGCCAAGATGAGGTTCGACCACAGAGCTTTCAACGATAAGCTTGCCATTTCGGTAAACGCTACCTACTCCAAGCGCGGTATCGACGGCGGCGGCTCGTACGGCAGCACCAAGCGGCTTGCCGACGCCATCCTGTACCGCCCCACTATGGGCATATCCTACACCGACGAGCAGCTGCTGACGATGGACGAAGATGAAACTTCGCCGGGGACAAAGCTTACCAACCTCTACAACCCCATAAAAACGCAGCAGTCGGAGTACAGGTTTAAGGAAAATGCCGTCACCACGGTGAGCGCCAGCGCCGACTACGAAATTGTGAAAGGGCTAAACCTGAAAATTATGGGAGGATTTAGCAACGACTTCCAGAACGAAGAGCAGCAAGACGGCGCAGAGTCGAAGTCGGCAAAGCTTGCCAACCAAGGCGGCAACGGCATTTGGGCGAAAGTAGGCAACCGGCGAGCCTCAAAGTGGAGCAACACCAACACGCTTACCTACAAGGTAGACCTTAAAGAAATACACAGCCTGAACTTCATGCTCGGCAACGAGCAGGTTGGCTCTACCACAAAAAACGTAACCAACGCCACCTACCAGTTTCCGGATGTGGGGATTATTCTGGATAACCTGTCGCTGGGAACAATGCCCGGCAAGCCCACCTCCTCCAACGAGAGCAGCAACTTGATGTCGTTCTTTGGGCGCGCTTTTTACAGCTACAGGGATAAGTACCTGCTCACGGCAACGGTGCGCGCCGACGGCTCAAGCAAATTCTCGGCTGCCAACAGGTGGGGAGTATTTCCATCGGTATCGGGAGCGTGGCGGGTAAGCGACGAGGCTTTTGTGAGGGAATCGCCGCTTGCTCGCGCAGCGCAGCTTTCGTCGTTCAAGCTGCGCGCCAGCTACGGCGAAGCGGGCAACAACCGCATTAGCAACGACCAGTTTCGGCTAACCTACACAAATGGGTACTATGGCCTCGAAGACCAGCAGTCGACCAGCGTATACCCAAGCGCCTACGCTAACCCCGACCTCAAGTGGGAAACAACCGTCTCGCGCAACGTCGGGCTGGATTGGGGCGTGCTGAAGGGGAGGCTTGGCGGAGCGGTTGACCTCTACATGAACGATACCCGCGACCTGCTGCTGGCGCAGGACGTTGCTTCGGTATCCGGATACACGTCGCAAATTCAAAATATAGGCAGCACCCGCAACCAAGGTCTGGAGGTGACCATAAACGCAGTCCCCGTTATCAAAAACGGATTTACGTGGAGCGTAGATTTCAACATATCGTTCAACAAAAATAAAGTCATCAGCTTGGGCGGTGGAATGTCGGAATTTTTCTACTCTACAGGTCTTATCAACAGCGAGTACGACTATATTGTCCGCGTAGGCGAATCGGTAGGCGCAATGTACGGCTACGTTACCGACGGATACTACAAGGTAGACGAATTTACCTTTGACCCCGACGCGGCAGCACAAAAAGCAAATGAAAAAAACGCATGGATAGCCAACGCCGGCGCCAACACCCCAACCACCGAGCTTTACGACGTTATGCCGGGCGTTATCAAGTTCAAAGACCTCAACAACGACGGAAAAATAACGCCGGAGGACAGAACAATTATCGGCGATGCTACCCCAACGCACTTTGGCGGGTTGAACAACACTTTTACCTACAAGGGATTTGACCTCAGCATATTTGTTAACTGGGTTTACGGGCAGGACGTTTACAACGTCAACCGCTTGCGGTTTAGCGCAGCGCGAAATAGGGACGAAAACGCGCTGGCCATCATGAACGACAGCTGGCGCGTGTACGACGGCTCTGGACAAGATATGCGCTACAACCCCGAAAAGCTGCAAGAAATGAACGCTAACGTCAAGTATTGGAGGCCTTTCAGCAACGTTAGCCTTAACCACTCGTGGGGTATCGAAGACGGATCGTTTTTGCGCATAAACAACATAACGTTAGGCTACTCGCTGCCGGAAAGCTGGCTGAGCAGGGTGAAAATACAGAAGCTGCGAATTTACGCTACGGCCAACAACCTGCACGTGTTTACAGGGTACAGCGGATACGACCCCGAGGTAGACACGCAGTCGTCGCCGGTAACGCCAAATGCAGACTACAGCTCGTACCCGCGTAGCAAAACCTACATTGTGGGATTTAACCTTACATTCTAATATGCCGATTATACAAAATTGTCAATCAAAAATTTTAATGCCATGAGACATTTCTTCTTTGCCATTTTGCTGTTTGCCGCCGCCTGCATTGCGAGCTCGTGCGAAAAATTTCTGGAGGTAGAGCCGGCGTCAAAAGTTAGCGCCGCCAACTTTTTTACCTCCGTAGCCGAGGCGCAGCTCTTTGCGCTTGGGGCTTACAGCGTGCTTGCCGACGACGACTTGTACGGACAAAAGCTCAACCTCATCTTCACGCTCGACACCGACGAGGGACGCTACAGCACCAGTACCATCTCCGACAACTCGGCGGTGGGGTTGGCGCACTACAACATGACCTCAAGCAACACCATGCTGGCCGCAACGTTCAACGACCTCTACGCCGGCGTAAGCCGCGCCAACGAAGCCATTGCGCGCATCCGGGCCATGCCCCTGCTTACGGAGGGAACGCCAACAGAGCAGCAGCAGCTTCGCCACATACTTGGCGAAATGATGACGCTGCGCGCCATATTCTACTTCGACTTGGTGAAAATATGGGGAGATGTGCCATTTGTTTCAGCGCCAACAGATTACAGCCTGCCTGCGGCGACCTACCAGCTGCCGCGCACCAGCAGAGACTCCATCTACGACTACATCATTGCCGATATGCTCTACGTTGTGGATTCGCTCAGAATACCGTGGCGCAGCGCCTCCAACACGCCGGAGCGCTTCCATCAGGGCGCTGTGCGGGGCTTGCTTGCCCGTATCTGCCTGCACGCGGCGGGGTACTCCCTGCGCTGGGACCTTGCCGCCAACAGCGACTTAACCCTCTCCAAGCGCGCCAACGCCGACAGGGTGCGGGAGCTCTACCAAGTAGCGCACGAGCAGTGCAGCAGGGTAATGAGCAGCGGTGAGCATCAGCTAAACCCCAGCTTCGAAAATATTTTTAAAAATTACATGACCCTAACCCTCGACGCTAACTACGGCGAAAGCATGTACGAGGTGGGATTTGCCTTTGCAAACAACACCGGCGGAGGGCGCATTGGAGCTTTCAACAGCGGACGGCAAAGCGAATTTTGCCGCTGGGGAAGGGGAAACGGAAGCCTGCTGGCCTTGCCGGTACACTACATACTCTACGAGGTAGGTATACCCACAGAATCGGTCAGCGCTTTAGACCCGAGGTCGCACAACCTGCTCGACAAGCGAAGGGATGTTACCATCTGCACCTACCTTATTAACGATACCAACGTTTTTGAGCTCCGAAACTCTGCCGACTACACAGCGGGAAAATGGCGCCGCCACTGGATGCCCTCCACCGCTGCCTCCAGCGGCGACAGAACAAGCGTGAACTGGGTGATGCTGCGCTACGCCGATGTGCTGCTCATGTTTGCCGAGGCCGAATACTTTTTGAACGGAAATACGGAGGCCGCGCGCGAAGCCCTGAATAAGGTCAGGCGGCGCGGATATGGCTACGACCCCGATGCGCAGGTGGCTACCGGAAACGTAGACATACTCGCCCTGACGGACGAGCCAAATACCAAGCCCGAAGACGGAATCTGTAGAGAAATAGTGAGGGAGCGAACGCTGGAGCTGGCGCACGAGGGGCTGAGAAAGTACGATTTGATACGCTGGGGAATTTACGACGAAAAGCTCAAGGCTGTGCGGCAGGCAATGAGCGAAATGGCTTCGCAAAAAGACCCCTACGGTAGAACAATGCTGAACTCGGGCTCCAATCAGGAGGAAACCGCCCTGTGGCCGGCAGACCTTAACTTTTATAAGCTGGGCGAAGACCCCGGCTTGCTGGACATAAAATTGGGACGGGACGAAAGCAATGAGCGCGCGCGCAAAACTTTTGCCAGCTTTGGGGACGATAAAATACGCATTATCGCCATTGACTTCAAAAAGTATAAAAGCGAGCTCTACCCCATAGCGCAAACCGTGCTGGACGCTAACCCGCAGCTCAAGCAGTGCCCGGCCTACGAGTAAACGAAATCTATAACCTTATTAAAAATTCAAAAATGAAGCACATTTTTATCTTTTTCTGCTGCTGCTTTTACTTGCTATTTTCTTGCAGCTCAAATGATATACCGGAACAACCGGAAATCACTGATGTTCAGCCTGCTCCGCAGGACTCGCTAACCTTTGCGGCGGATAGCGGGCTACGTATTTTGTTCCCGAACGTAGAGGGTGATACGCTGAATATCAACCCATTCAATCAGCCTACGCTATTGGTAGAGGTGCAATCGCCAAAAAGTTTATCGGAGGTGGCTTGCTTTCGCATCAAGCAGGACAAAAGCGCTTCGCTGATAAAGCTTGCAGCAACGTTTGATTCGTCCGTTTACAGGGTGACGCTCACGCCTGTCGATTTAGGGCTATCTTCTGCCGACGTGGTAGGGCTTCGCGTTACGGCAGAGGATACGGCGGGAAATTACGTGCTGCGCCAGCTTACCTACCGGTTTGTTGATCCGAGCAGCGTAGCGCCTCTGATTGAATTTACCAACGTCTCCGCCGATACCCTCAAGGTCAACAGCGCCCCCAGCGCGGCGAAGCCCCCAGCGCCGTGCTTTCGGGTAGTATCCTCCAATTTGGATACGGTGAAGCTCTTTGTGCTCAAGGCAGCAGGCGCAACGGTGGCAGCTACCCTGCACGGCGCTCCCGTCACATCGTTTGCGCAGGACGGCGAGTATAGCGCCTGCTTCGAAGGATTATCCTACACCGACGATATGGTAGGTTTACAGGTGTACGCGGTGAGCAAGCAAGCCCGCTCAGCCACGCTCAACCTGCCGCTCAAGGTGGCGCTGGATTTAACCGCTGCTCCAAGCGTCAGCTTCCTCACAGGCAGCGTCCTGCGGATAAATACGCACGCCAACGCGCCAAAGCCATACGTGCAATTTCGGGTAGCCTCGGGAGTGGGCTTGGCAAAGCTGACGCTCACGCGATACAACAACGATACGGATATTCCGCTGGCAGAAATTACCACCTTTGCAAACAGCAACGATTTTACCCGCGAAATAACGGAGCTTACTCCGGTAATGTTTGGCAATCTGGAAAAGATTGTTGTCGACGCGTATGACGTGGCAGGCAAGCGAACGAGTGAAACGCTAACCGTAGAAAAATATCAGGCAGACCCGTTGATTGACAACCTGTCGGCTTTTCCTGGAGCCGAAGGCTTTGGAAAAAATGCCACCGGCGGACGCGGCGGCGCGGTATACTATGTTACCACGCTGAGCGATGGTGGTGGCGCGGGAACGCTGCGCTATGCCGTAGAGCAGTCGGGTGCACGAACGGTTGTATTTAAGGTCTCCGGCACCATTCAGCTGACAAAAAGGCTGAGCATTAATAATGGAAATATAACCATTGCCGGACAAACCGCACCGGGTGACGGCATTTGCGTGGCGGGCTACGATGTTGTTGTAAACAACGCCGATAACGTAATTATCCGCTACCTCCGATTCCGCATGGGGGCGGCAAAGGGCGTGGAGAGCGACGCCATTTGGTCGCGGGGAAGGACTAACGTGATAGTTGACCACTGCTCTATGAGTTGGAGCACAGATGAGTGCGCCTCGTTTTACGAAATGCAAAGCTTTACCATGCAGTGGTGCCTGATTGCCGAAAGCCTGAAAAATTCGCTGCACGAAAAAGGAGCGCATGGATATGGCGGAATTTGGGGAGGGCGCAACGCAACGTTTCACCATAACCTGCTGGCGCACCACGATAGCCGCAACCCTCGCTTTGCCTCCGGCGAAGATGGACTAAGCCCTACCGACTACCGCAACAACGTAATATACAACTGGGGAAACACCAACAGCGCCTACGGCGGAGAGGCAGCCGACATTAACATAGTGAACAACTACTACAAGCCCGGCCCGGCGACAAAGGCCAGCATTAAGGAGCGCATCTATGCTCCAAGCAAGAAAACAGAGGACGACGGCAGCGGACGCTTCGTAAGCATCATCGGGCTGTATGGGAGGATTTACGTAGCGGGCAACCACGTGGTGGGAAGCGAACGAACAACCGGCGATAACTGGAGGTACGGTATTCAGGGAGTGAGCGATGCAGAAAAAGCTGCCATGAAGCGTGACGCTCCCTTCGACTTTGAGCCTGTTACAGAGCACTCGGCAGAGGTGGCCTACGAGCGGGTGCTGGCGCATGCCGGCGCAAGCGTCAAGCGCGATGCCGTAGATACGCGCGTGGTGGGAGAAGTGCGTAGCGGTACTTTTACCTACAGTGGCTCCAAGGGCAGCACAAATGGTATTATCGATAGCGAGAATGACGTAGGCGCGTGGCCTCTTCTGGAGAGCTCACCCGCTCCGCTTGATTCCGATAGCGACGGCATGCCCGACGCTTGGGAAACCGCCAATGGCCTTAACGCTAAAAGCGCAAGCGATAGAAATGATAAAACGCTAAGCAGCGTGTACACCAACTTGGAGGTTTACCTGAGCTCAATAGTGGAGCACATAACTACAGCACAACAGAACAAAAATTAATAGCCATGACCTGTAAACTACAATTTTTTTTCAGCCTTGCTGCGTTAAGCGGGCTGCTGGCAGCGTTGACGCTGACTTCTTGCAAGAAAGACAAAAATTTGGACAACAATACGCCGGAGGAAGAAGCGTCTGCAACCTTGAGCATCTCACTCAACTTTGATTCCTTGTACGTAGATGTTTTTCAGACGAACAAGCCAACGATTGCGGGCAAGGTAGCTGCCTCAGATAACCTGCAAAGCGTAGCCTGCTACGTGCTCGACGCCTACGATGAGCTTTTGCCGATAGGCGCGCCGGTTACCGAGTTTGAAAATCCAAAGGAGTACAACCTTCAGGTTGATTTGAGCTTCAACGAGGTTATGAAGGCTTTTCAGGTTGTGGCTACAGACGTTAAGGGGAATGTTGCCACAAAAGCTATTCCGTTGCTGGTGGTCGATTTGTTGCGCTGGGAGCCGGAGGTTGTGCTTCTGCCGCTCAGGGATACGGCCGCTGTAACACTGGCCATTGCCGATACGCTGCCCATAGCGGTGCGCGCCTCGTCGAGCGCAGGAATAGCGAGCGTCAAAGTTTACCTCGTGGAGCAGCAGGGTAGTGCGCCGCTAACCGAAAGCTTGGCATTTGAAGAAGACCTCACGCCAAGGCCGTATGAGCAGGAAAGCCGCAGCTATACCATCACCTGCACGCCTTATACGGTTGCCGTAAAAGTTGCTGTGGGTAACGGAAAAGGGCACGTGAAGTACGTGGAGCAGCCGGTCAAAATAACCGATAAAAACCTTGTCACGCCGCAAATCAGCATACCTTCGGTGAACGATACCATCAAAGCCTCTCTATCGCTGGCTTCCCAAGCAACGTTGCAGGTAGAGATTTTTTCGGCAGCAGGTTTAAGCAGCGTCCGCTACTACGACCATAAGGCCAACGGCGATTCTGTTATGCTGAAGTCGCTCGACGTTCAGGGGTTAAAGTTTACAGACTCCTACGTCTTTACGGTCACAGGTAGCACGCTTGGATTTAGCGTTACGGCAATCAGCGGCAACGGCGCTGTTGCTCGCCTGTACAAGCCGGCAAAGCTGCACAATCCTTACAACATTATAGTTGCCGGCGATGGTAGCGGCACGCATACCACCATAAAAGAAGCGTTTGCAGACATTCCCGGCAACAGCAACAACCCAACGGTGGTGTTTATCAAAAAGGGAGTATACAGGGAGTGGCTGATTCTTGAAAGCTCCAAAAGAAATGTGATTTTGGTGGGCGAACATGCCGACAGTACCGTTATTACCTACAACGCCGCCGCACCAGACCCTTACCCCGCCGACGGCTCAGCCCCGAAAGGCGCAAGCGGAGATGCTATCGGAACAATGGGGTCGGCAACGTTGCACGTAGAGGCAGAAAATTTTTACGCCGAAAACCTTACCATTCAAAACACGGCTGGCATTAGCGCTGGACAGGCCGTAGCGCTACGTACAACCAAAGACAAGCAGGTTTTTGTCCGATGCAACCTGAAAGGATTTCAGGATACGCACTACACGCATGGCAACGGTAGACAATACTACAAAAATTGCCGCATAGAGGGGACTGTAGATTTTATTTTTGGCAATGCCGCTGCTTACTTTGACGAGTGCGTGCTGTACTGCCTTGCCCGTAGCGCCGGCGGCGAAGTGACCGCAGGAGCAGGCCCTGCCGGTAAGTACGGTTACGTGTTCAACAATTGCAGGGTAGAAGGAAACGCCGCCGCCGGAAGCTATTCGCTTGGCAGGCCGTGGCAGGATAATTGCCATGTAGTTTTTATGAACACCGCCATGAGCAGCGTTATCAAGGCGAGAGGGTGGGATACGTGGAGTACCAAAGCTTACAAGTACTACGAGTACAACAGCTCCGGCGCGGGAGCAGGCAGCGCCTCCGTTGCGCGGGGAAATAACGGTACAGATCCGGCCACTTTCGCCTACCTGACCGATGAGGAGGCTGCCGATTACACCTTAGAGAAAGTAATGCGTCTGCAGCCAAACGCCGAACAAACGGTTGACAATTGGCATCCAAGCCAGCTGATAAATAGGGCAGAGAGCATTTTAAGGTAGGCAAAATTGCTACCCGCTGGCGTGAGCTGCGAGGCCGTGCCGACGGAATATGGAAATATGGAAATATGGAAATATGGAGAGTACAATCGGAAACTTTGTAATTTGTAATTGAAAAAAATTGCTACCTTTGCCGCTGTTTTTTATTTGTGTAATGCTCACACTTTACTTGTTGTTTGGTTGCTCTAACGCCGGTATAAATTTCATGCTGCCAATAGCCATAACGCTGCTGGTAAGCTTAATGTCCATAGCGGATTTCATATCGGCGCCATAGCGCCCCCCAAAAAACATCAACTACAAAATAATAAAATGCAAATTATTGATGGCAAGCGAATTTCGGCTGAGATTAAGGCTGAAATTCGCGCTGAAGTAGAGCAGCTGGCTGCTGAGGGCAAGCGATTGCCGCAGCTGGTGGCTATTATCGTTGGTAGCGATGGCGCAAGCCAAACATACGTTGCGAACAAGGAAAAGGCTTGCAGCGAGTGTGGCTTCAAATCTCAAGTGCTACGCTTTGCGGATAGCATTACCGAAAAAGAGCTGCTGGACGCTATTGCCCGCCTAAACGCCGACAGCGAGGTGGACGGCTTCATAGTGCAGCTGCCGCTTCCGCAGCACATCAGCGAGCAGCGGGTGGTGGAGGCTATCGACCCGAAAAAAGATGTTGACGGCTTTCACCCCGTAAACGTAGGGCGCATGACCATTGGCTTGCCGGCATACGTATCGGCTACGCCAGCGGGCATAAAAGAGCTGCTGCTGCGCTACGGAATAGACACATCGGGCAAGCGCTGCGTGGTGCTTGGCCGCAGCAACATTGTGGGGCGTCCGCTGATGAACTTGCTGTCGCAAAAGGATACGCCCGGAAACTGCACCGTAACCCTTTGCCATAGCCGCACGCGCAACATCAGGGAGATTTGCCGCACGGCGGATATCATCGTTGCCGCGCTGGGAAGCCCCGAATTTCTCACGGCTGATATGGTTGCCGACGGCGCTGTGGTGGTTGATGTGGGCACTACCCGCGTCCCCGCAGCAGATAGCAAGAGCGGCTTCCGCCTCAAGGGTGATGTGAAGTACGACGAGGTTGCGCCCAAGTGCAGCTACATTACGCCTGTGCCCGGCGGAGTAGGCCCCATGACCATCGTATCGCTCATGAAGAACACGCTGAAAGCCTATAAAAAAGAGGTGTACGGAGGAAAAATTTAAATTAAATCCTCTGCCTGCTACTTGTCTGAATCAGGATTTACGGGATTTTTGGATTGGCAAGATGCATGCACTAAAATTATTAAGTGATTGATTGATTATTTGTTTGATTAATTGGTTGATTGATTGGTTGATTGATTGTTTGTTTGTTTGATTAATTGTTTGATTGTTTGATTAATGAGGATTCATCCGTCTTCATCCGTCAAATCCGCTTCATCTGCGTGCTATAAATATTTTTCTGAAAAATCATGTAAATACGTATATTTGCATCAAAACAGTAAAAAAGAAAGCGCATGGGGGTTATCATTCGTCAAAGCATAAAGGCAACTGCTGCAACCTACGTAGGAACATTTATTGGGTTCTTAACCACCATGTTTGTGGTCACCAAGCTGCTTTCGCCGGAGGATATCGGGCTGACAAAGGTAGTACTCGAGGTAGGCTTGCTGTTTAGCGGGCTTGCTCAGCTTGGTACCTCCGCATCAATACTTCGCTTCTTTCCGTACTTCAAAGATAACCGCAAAAACAACAACGGCTTTTTTTTCTACATCATGGCGCTGCCCTTTGTGGGCTGCATTATATTTACGCTGGTTTACCTCGTCCTGAAGGAGCCTATTACAAGCTTTTTCATCGAAAAATCGTCAATCTTCGTGCAGTACTACTACTGGATAATCCCCCTGATTATTTTTTCCACCTACCTGCTGGTATTCGAAACCTACGCCAACGTCAACATGCGCATTACCGTGCCAAAGGTCAACCGCGAAGTCGTCATTCGCGTGCTGACGCTGGCGGCGTACCTGCTGTACGGCTACCACCTTGTTGACAGGAGCGGGCTGGTGGCCGGAATGATTGCGGCGCACGGAATAGCTATGCTGATGCTGTTTTTTTACCTGCCGCGGATTAGCAGCATTTCGCTGCGGCACGACGTTTCCTTTGTATCAAAGCCGCTGCGCAAGGACATCTTCAGGTATTCGCTATACCTCATTGTAGGAGCTCTGGGAGAGTCAATCATAGGAAAGCTGGACATGTTTATGGTCAGCTCACAGCTTGGGCTGGAGTACACCGGAATATTTATCATTGCTTTTTACATGGCCTCGGTGATAGAAATTCCGTCCCGCTCCATCACGGCAATATCTTCTCCTCCGGCAGCCGACGCCCTCAAGCGGGGCGATTTTCAAACGGCCAACCAGCTCTACCAAAAGGTATCCCTGCACCAGCTGCTGACCGGCGGATGCCTGTTCATACT
>JAIRXY010000249.1 GCA_031268055.1 Prevotellaceae bacterium
AACTGGTAGAACTTGTAGGGCGACGTGTAGCGCGCGTCAAGCCAGACGTTACCATCCTCTGTTTTGCCAAACTTGCTGCCGTCGGCCTTGGTGATAAGCGGACAGGTGAGGGCAAACGCCTCTCCGCCAGCCTTGCGGCGTATAAGCTCAACGCCTGTGGTGATGTTGCCCCACTGGTCGCTGCCGCCCATTTGCCGCTTGCAATCTTTAGCTTGGTGGAGGTGCAAAAAATCGTAGCCTTGCACCAGCTGGTAGGTGAACTCGGTGAACGACATCCCGTCCATAGCTTCGCCGTTTAGCCGCTTTTTTACCGAATCCTTGCTCATCATGTAGTTTACGGTGATGTGCTTGCCCACGTCGCGGATAAACTCAAGAAACGAAATAGGCTTCATCCAATCATAGTTGTTCACCATTTCGGCAGCTGTGGGCAGCTTGCTTTCAAAGTCCAAAAATTTGGATAGCTGCTTTTTAATGCATTCTTGGTTGCGCCGCAGGGTAACTTCATCTAATAAATTGCGCTCCTGCGATTTGCCGCTTGGGTCGCCAATCATGCCGGTAGCGCCTCCTACCAAAGCAAGCGGCTTGTGCCCGCACCGCTGAAAGTGCTTGAGCATCATAATGCCCACCAAATGCCCTATGTGTAGCGAATCGGCGGTAGGATCAATGCCCACGTAGGCTGTTGTCATTTCTTTTTTCAGCTGCTCATCAACGCCCGGGGTCATATCGTGCACCATGCCACGCCATGTCAGCTCTTCAATAAAATTCATAGTAGCGTTTACTGTTATCGTTGTTGTTAAAAATTTCATGCCGGAGCATCAGCTCATTCCCCTCTCCTTCTTGATATGCTCGTAAGCCTCCTGCACCTTACGAAATTTTTCGGCAGCAGCGCGCTGCACGTCATCGCCCATTTGCGAAACCTTGTCGGGGTGGTGCTTTACGGCCATGCGGCGGTAAGCCTTTTTCACATCTTCGTTGGTAGCGGCGCGCTCTATCTCCAGCACCTTGTACGCCCAGCTCCTGTCGCTCACGGCAAACATTGCCTTGACCGAGTTATAGTCGGCAAGCGAAATGCCCAGCCGCTCTGCAATGCGCTTGATAATGTTCTGCTCGCTGACGTGTATTTCGCCGTCGGCAGCGGCAATGCCAAACAGCAGGTGCAGCAGCTCAAGGCGCGCCGACAAGTTGAGGTTGGCGCGTATTTGGTCGCACACCTCGTACAGCGGGAGCGGCTGTTGCAGCACGTTGCGCAGAAAAAGCAGGTACTCCTTGGCCGCCTCTACGCCGAACTGCCGCACGAGGAATTTTTTGACGTAGTCCAGCTCCGATTGCAGCACCTTTCCGTCGGCCTTGAGCACAGCCGCCATGAGCACCAGCAGGCTAACGGTGAAGCCGTCGCGGGGCGCTCCGCTGCCAACGTCTTGCCGCCGGACATTTTTGCTCGTTCCCGCGTCAAAGAGCGATCCCAAGGCAAAGCCCACAATGCCTCCTATGGGGCCTAATATCCACCAGCCAATAGCGCCGCTAATCCACTTTCCGTATTTTGCCATTTGTAGATTTCAACATTTAAATTTTTTTCTAAACTCCAAAATCTGTGGCAGCAAAGGCGTCACATCGTCATTTACAATGCAAAAGTCTGCCCGTGCCGTACGCTCGGCATCGCTCAGCTGGCGCGCCATGCGGCGTAGCGCCTCGTGGCGCGCGCAGCCATCGCGCTGCATTACTCGCTGTATCCTTAGCTCTTCGGGAGCGTTCACCGTAACAATTTTGTCGAGCTGCCGGTACGCGCTGCTTTCAAACATCAGCGCGGCCTCCTGCACTACGCAGGGGGCGTGCTGTTGCTCTACCCACGCGGCAACGCGCTTGGCCGCGGCAGGATGTGCAATGGCGTTGAGCGTAGCAAGCGCGGCGGCGTTGCCAAAGACTTTTTCTGCCAGCAGCTTCTTGTTTAGCCTTCCGCTGCTGTATATGTCCTCTCCAAATGCCTCAACAACCATCGCTTTCACCTCACCGTTGTCCTCGTACATTTTTTTCACCTCCTCGTCGGCGTAAAAGACGGGAATATTCATGCTTTCCAGCGTCCAGCAAATAGTAGTCTTGCCGCTACCCATACCGCCGGTTACACCTATGCGCGTCATAGCCTTTGCTTCACAATAACGTTGACAAACGCCGGCGCAATGGACGTAGAAAGCACGTATGCAGGCGGCTTGCTGAGGGTCACGCGCACTTGCCCCGAAATGCTCTGGTGCAATTCGGAGTAGTATGCCGTGAGGAAAAACTCCTCTTGCTTAAGCTTATGGTACTCCTCCATCGCAATGGAGATGAAAATCTTTGCGTTTGCAGGAATAAGCTCCACGTAGAGCGAATCGGGAATTCCTACAAGGTGAATGGGCAGCTCTTTTGTTATTTGAGTAACACGCTGAACATCAATAGAATATGAAACATTATCGCGCGACAAAAAAGTTTGGGGAGGCGCTTCGAGCAGAACTTTTCCCGAAAGGTTGGCAATTACTTTTTCTTTTTTCATCGGCTTTGTGTAGACCTCAGCTACGTCGTCAACAATTTCTCGCGGCCCGCTGACAATTACGCTATCGGCGTCAAGCGCTATTGCCCCCTGCTGCATGTACTGCTGGGCGTAGGCTATGTGAAAGTTGACCGCTACCGGCACCTTTTTGCTCGCCACCGGCGACATTTGGAAGTAAACAGAATCGGGATAAATAGCTTGTAAGTCGAAGTTGCTACCCAGCTGCTGCGCAATTACGCCGCGCACTTGCCCCGTGAGTAGCGCCGATTTTCCCTCCGAAACCTCAAAGTAACGCAGCAAGCCAAGGTTTACCCTAAATGTTTTTGAGTAAAACAGCTTGTATCTTAAGAGGTCGTACCCGCGGGCTTGCACGCGCAGGCGCAGGGGGCTTACCTTGCCATCGGTAAGCACGGCGTCGATAGGCCTTGTTTCGACCAGCAGCATTTTGGCCGAGATTTCAGCGATGTAGGTGTGAGATAGCTTGTTGAGCGTCCACAGGGTGGCAGATGTAAGCAAAAAAACTCCAAAGACAAGCAGCTGCTTGTCCCGCTTAAATAGGCGACGTGCGCCCAGCAACGTTTGAGGCAAAGGGGCTTTCTTGTCCATCACCTAATTTTGAGTACAAATGCTCTGCACGTGCCGACATAGCTGCTCGGCTGCGCGCAGAGACTGTAGTTTTGTGTAAAAGCGTAACGCTCCTGCGCTTACTATTTTGTTTGAATCAGGTCGGACGAGTCTTTCAGCACGCTTGCCTTGTCAAAGCGTATGCGCACGTTGCCGTCTACCTCAATAATCACGTAGCTGTCCTTGATTTCGGAAACAGTACCGTAAATACCGCCAACCGTTACCACCTTGTCGCCTTTTTTCAGGTTGTCGCGAAACTTGCGCAGCTCTTTTTGCCGCTTTTGTTGCGGGCGAATCATAAAAAAGTACATTACCACGAAAATAGCGATGAGCATAATCCATGTCATGCTACCACCACCCATTGGCGACTGCGCCGCAGCTTCATCTAAGAGAATAAAATTCATTACTGGTTACTTTTTAATTTAAAG
>JAIRXY010000265.1 GCA_031268055.1 Prevotellaceae bacterium
CCCTCGGGTAAACGCCGTCGTCTACGCCTATTGCGAGGTCGGTAAGCCCATTGCGCGAGCCTTCCGGGTCATACCCCGTGTATTTGGTCAGCACAAAAAGATTTTGTGCCGAGGCAAATACCCTGATGCGCGGAAAAGATTTGCTTTTGATGATGCCATTCAAGGTGTATCCCAGCGTAATATCTTTCACGCGCAGGTAAGAAGCGTCTTCAATGTAGCGGCTGTCGATGGTTGTATAGGGAAGAGCAACGGCGCGAGGAACATCGGTATTGGTGTTGGCTGGGCTCCAGCGGTTGGCAAGCACATTAGAGGCATTATAGCTGCGCGACGGCGTTTCCAGCGTATTTCTGAAAGCGTTGTACAGCTCGTTCCCGTAGCTTCCCTGAAAAGAAATGGAGAAATCGAAATCCTTATAGCTCAACCGGCTCGAAAATCCATAGGTAAAATCGGGTTGAGCGTCGCCAAGCACCACGCGGTCGTCGTTGTCAATCACATCCGACGTTCCGCCCCTGTTTGCAAATTTCGCATCGCCCGCCTGTACCGTTTTTAGCCACGATGGTGTTGGCGTGGACGCTTCTTCGCCCTGCTGCACTACACCGTCAAAAACAAATCCGTAGAATGTTCCGAGCGGCAAGCCCACATCTACCAGCGTTGAGCCCGAAATAAATCCCGACGTACCCAACTTTTCAATTCGGTTTCGATTTGTTGCTATATTGGCTAACGCCGTCCATTGCAAGTCTTTCGACTCAATAAGTATAGCGTCCACGCTAAATTCAATGCCCTTGTTGCTGATATTTCCAATGTTAGCCATTTTTGTACGTAGCCCCGAAGACCGCTCCACCGGTAAGTTAACCAGCAAGTCGGACGTAGTTTTGGAGTATGCGTCAAATACAAACCTCAGGCGATTGCTCAAAACGTTGAAATCAAGGCCGGCGTTGTACTGTTTGGTCGATTCCCAGCGCAAGTCGTCATTTCCATAGTTGGTGGCCGTATATCCTACAACGATTTGATTTCCAAATGAATAATTGCGAGGAGTGTAAAGGCGTGCATAAAGATAATCGCCTATTTCCTGATTTCCTACTTGCCCTGCGCTAAGGCGCAGCTTCAGCTGAGATAATATTTTTTTTGCGGGGTCAAAAAACGGCTCCTTATCAATATTCCACGAAACACCCACGGAGGGAAAAAATCCCCACTTATGCCCTCTGGCAAAGCGAGACGACCCATCGGCGCGAAAAGATGCCGAAAAGTTGTAGCGCCCCAGCAAAGAATAGTTAACCCTGCCCAGCAGCGAGTTCAGGTTAGATATTGCGCCTCCGGAGGTTGGCGTATCCCTGTTTTCGCCGCTTTGCAGGCTGTGGTAAGTCATCGCCTCATTTTTGAAGCCGCTTGCTCCTGCGGTCGCATATTCAATTTCGGTGTGCTCGGTTGTGTAGCCTGCAAGGAGCTCCAGCGAGTGAATATCGGCAAATATACTCTGGTAGTTAAGCGTCAACTCCAGCAAGGAGGTGTTGTAGTCTTTATTTCCGATGCCGGCGTAGCCGTTCACCAGCAAGCCCTGGGCAGAGGTGGAAGGCGCATAGAAATTTTGCGTAGCGTGATTCAGGTTCACCCCTGCATTAATTTTTGCAGTTAGCTGTGGAATAATTGCATACTGCGCATACGCATTTCCAAGAACGGAGAGGTTTCGCGTTTCAACCGTCGAGTTTAGCAAATCCGACAGCGGGTTAGGCGTTCTATCTCCAATACGATAATCGGTTGCCTCAAAAGGATTTGCATAATTATAGCCATCATCGGAATTTTTATCGTAAATGGGGACAAGAGGAGAAACGCGAACCGCATAGCTGTAGGAATTTGATCCTCCCTGATTGGTCAACCCCTGTAAAATGGTATGGCCAACCGTAGCGTTTGCTCCTACGTTCAGGTTTTTGTACACATCTTTATCCAAGTTTATTCTGCCGATATAGCGCTTCAGTCCGGTGTTTCGGACAACACCTTCCTCGTCGTTGTAGCTTCCGGAAAACAGGTAGCGGTAGTCGCTGCCGCCGCCGCTTACGGAGATTTGATGGTTTTGGCTATGCGCGGTTTGGTATACGGCGCTTTGCCAATCCTCGCTCTGTCCTTGGGGGAGTAAGCGGTTGGCGTACGATTGTTGGTATGGACTTTTTCCGTCCGTGCTCGTTTCCGCAAAAAGGTTAGCCCACTCTGCGGCGTTGAGCAGCTCCAGCGTTTTGCTGACTTGCTGCACATTGAACGTCCCTTGGTAGTTCACGGTACTTTTTCCGCGATGTCCCTTTTTAGTTGTGATGATAATCACGCCGTTAGCGCCGCGCGATCCGTAAATAGCGGTTGCCGACACATCTTTCAGCACATCAATGCTTTCAATGTCGGCAGGGTTAATGCTCGTTAAGGGATTCAAGCCGCCATCCACTGTGCCGGACGTAGCTCCTGAGCCTCCAACGCCGCTTGTACTGCCTCCCACGCCGGTGCGCGTCGAAGCGTTGTCGCTGTACAAAATGTAGCCGTCTACAACGTACAGAGGATCGTTACCTCCTGCTATAGAGTTGCTTCCGCGGATACGAATGGTAGAAACAGCGCCGGGCGCTCCCGAGCTTTGCGTCACGTTCAATCCGGCAACTGCTCCGCCCAGCAGCTTGTCGAAAGAAACGCTTTGCTGCCGCAGGGCGACAGCCGAAACCGAAGCCACCGCGCCGGTCAGCTCCTGCCGCTTTTGCGTGCCGTAGCCCACCACCACCACCTCGCTAAGCGCATTGAAGTCCTCCGCAAGGTAGATGATTAGCGGCTCGCCGGGCGCCTCGTAGACGTCCAGCTCCTGCGTTCTATACCCCAGCAGGCTTGCCCCAACGCTCACCGGCAGCGACGATACGGTGAGCGTAAAGCTGCCGTTTGCGCCAACAATGACTCCCTGCGTGCTGCCGATAACCTTGACCGACGCGCCGATAAGCGCCCCCCTTGTCCTGTTGTCCAACACTTTCCCGGTAATGGATACCTGCCCATAGGCTTCCGCGCCGTTAAGCAGCGCGAAAAAAAAGAAAAGAAATGCCGGAATTTTCTTGCAAATTCCGGAAAAATAAAATAAATTTGCCATGCCTAAAAGAAATTTTAGTGTGATGAGCGCGACCCTTGATGCCAATTTAGACTCGGACAAAAAGGTCGCGCTCTATTTTTTTAATGCTTTATAATTCTCCCCTGTGCTATATTAAGCCATCGCACTGTTGGCGGCGCCAAAACATCGGGTTACCTGCGACAACCTGATGATTGCCTGCTCTTTTTTTAGCCATTGCGTGTAAAAATCTGACATTTATTTCGAAGATTAGTGTAGCTTTCCAATTGCAGGGACAAAAGTACAAGGTTCACGCTTCACAAAAAATACCATAAGCGTGGTATTTTTTGGTTTATCTAAAAAGATTCCTGACTTCGACAGCTTAGCCTCTTTTAATTTCAACAAATTGCAATACAACTACTTGCAAATTTGCAAAGGTCGCTTGTGGTGTTCCGAAGTGCGCAAGCTTACATAAAATAGCAATTTTGGGTATCCCTGTGCCAACGTTGGGAATGCCATGCCTATGGTATTTTTCGGTTTTCATCTGTAAAAGATTTATTGTACATTTGCTGCCGAACGAAATTTAAGACCACCTGACCATGATTTTAGGTATAACATTTGTAAGTTGAAAAAATTATGTCAAAAATAGGAGTATTTGTTTGCCATTGCGGCGAGAACATCGGCGCCACCGTAGAGTGCGCCAAGGTAGCGGCAGAAGCATCAGAAATTGACGGCGTTGCCATCAGCGCCGACTACAAGTACATGTGCTCCGACCCCGGCCAAACGCTCATCAAGGAAGCCATCAAGGAGAAAGGGCTGACGGGCGTGGTTGTTGCCGCCTGCTC
>JAIRXY010000213.1 GCA_031268055.1 Prevotellaceae bacterium
AAGGCATTTTGGAGCGTAGGGGAGATAACCAAACCGGCTACTGGGAAATAAAAGAAGTAGGAAATACTTCACCTACCCCCCCATCTACCCCCTCAATCACCCCCCCAATTACCCCCCTACATATCCCCCTCATCACCCCCCCAACTACCCCCCCAATCACAGAATTGGAAGGGAAGTTTATAGAGCTAATGCTGCAAAATGCTCAAATAACCCGCAAGGCTATGGCAGCAACGTTGGCGGTAAGCATTGATGTGGTGAAGGAGTATTTGGAAAGATTAAAGGGGAAAGGCATTTTGGAGCGTAGGGGAGATAACCGAACCGGCTATTGGGTAATAAAAAAATAAAAAATTGATACTTAACAGAATAAGTTTATTGGTATGTTGTGTTTTTTTACTTAAATCCACCTCACGAATATGAAAAAATGGATGCTTGCGTTGGCATGTATGGTGATAACCGTAGCTGCCTGTCAAAAAGATGAAGACTCCAAAACCGATTTTGAGCAGGGCAAACAAAATGGGAAAACTTTTTGCGATTGTCTTGCAGGAGGGCAATCTCCCGAGCAATGCGCAACGAAGCTCGACCTCAACAAGATGATGGAAGCCCAGATAGCTATCCGCACCCAAAGGCAGATAACCGATTACGTGGCGGGGCTGATTACTGCGCCGTGCATGGTTGACATGGTCGGCAGCATGATGGGTGATACGGCAGACAATTTCGATAACCTTTTTGAATAGCTGTCGTCCAAAAGCACATGTCGGCAATAGCGTCAGCGAGCGTTGTTGTCGTCGGTTAGCGCCAGCCGCAGCAGGTTCAGCACGCCGTAAGAGGTGCGGAGGATAGTTCGCTCCCTGTCGTTGCCTAAATTCAGCTTGCGCGAAGTAACCTTGTCGGGGGTAGCAGTTGCTATCCACACCGTTCCTACGGGTTTTTCGGGAGTTCCGCCGTCGGGTCCGGCAATGCCCGATGTGGCAACAGCATACTCGGCTTGCAGTGCTCGCTGTGCTCCTTGCGCCATTTGCTCTACCACCGCTTGGCTTACCGCTCCATGCCTCTCTATATCGCTCGGAGATACTCCCAGCTCCTTTACCTTCAACTCGTTCGAGTAGGCAACTATGCCCCCCTTGAAGTACGCCGAGGCTCCGGGCTGCGCCGTAATCAGCGCAGCTATTCGTCCGCCGGTGCACGATTCGGCGGTGGCCAGCGTTGCCCCGCGCGCCTTGAGCAGCCGCCCTACGGCGCTCTCCAGCGTGTCGCCGTCGTAGCCCACAATGTAAGCTGGGATGAGCGCTTGCAGCTGCCGGAGGTAGATTTTTTCTACTTCGTCTGCAACGCTGGTATGGGCATCGGCGGCGTAGCACGAAAGGCGCAGCTTTACCCCCGCAGGCGAGGGCAGGTAGGCCAAGCGCAGGTAATCCGGCAGGACGCTTTCCCACGCAGCGATGGTCTCGGCCAAGGTAGACTCGGCAATGCCGGCGGTAGCGATATGCTTGTGGTAAACTTTGCCCAGAGAAAAGCGTTTTTTCAGGCGCGGAATCACCTCGTTGGCCATCAGGTATTCCATTTCGTGGGGCACGCCGGGCAGCGAAACCGCAAGCTTGCCGGCTTTTTCAAACCACATGCCCGGTGCAGTCCCTGCAAGGTTGAGCAGCGCTTCGCACGCATCTGGTATCAAAGCCTGATTTCGGTTGAGCTCGCCCAGCGCAATGCCTCTCCTGCCCAGCAGCTCCGTAACGTGCCGCAGCGTAGGCTCGTGCAGCGCCATGCGGGTTGCGCCAAAGTAGGCGGCAAGCGTTTGCTTGGTAATATCGTCCTTGGTGGGGCCAAGCCCTCCGGTGATGACGACTATGCCGGAGGCAGCAAAGAGCTCATTTAGCGCGCCTGTAATGGCTTCGCGCGTGTCGCCAACGGAGCGCATTTCGCAAATGCTAAGGCCCTGCTCGCCCAGCCGCTGCGCAATGTAGGATGAATTGGTATCAACGATTTGACCAATAAGAATCTCATCGCCAACGGTCAGGATGGAGGCTTTCATATTTTTTAGGCTGGGAGTGGTGACTTATCAGGCTAATTTGACCTTAACTTCTTCTCGATGTTGCTTACCATCTCAAAAAAGTTGCGGTCGGTTTCCATGAGATTATTTATTGTTTTGCAGGCGTGCACCACCGTAGCGTGGTTTTTTCCTCCAATTTGAGCGCCTATCGACGCAAGCGATGTTTTGGTCATGCACTTGCTAAAGTACATGGCGATTTGCCGCGCCTGCACAATTTCTCTCTTGCGCGTTTTTGACTGCGCGTTATCGGAGGGTATCCTAAAGTAGTCGCACACGGTTTTGTAGATGCTGTCAACCGTAAATTCCCGCTGCGTGTTTTTTATATTTTTGTTCACCACGTTCACCACCATCTCCATCGAGATGGCTTTTTTGTTGAACGTAGCCTCGGCCAGCAGCCTGTTGAGCACGCCTTCAAACTCGCGAACGTTGCTGCTCACCTTGTCTGCCAAGTAGTCGATAATGCCATCGTCAATGTCAATGCCGTCTTTCCGCACCTTGTGCCGGTATATGGCGAGCCTTGTGTCGTAATCGGGCGTGGTAAGCTCTGCCACCAGCCCCCACTTGAAGCGCGACAGTATCCTTGGCTCCAGCCCCTCTATCTCCACCGGCGACTTGTCGGAGGTGAGAATAATTTGCTTTTTGGAGCGGTGCAGCTGGTCAAAGATGAGGAAAAATGTATCCTGCGTTTTTGTTTGTCCTGCAAAATCGTGCACGTCGTCCAGAATGAGCACATCTACCATTTGGTAAAAGTGCAGAAAGTTGTTCGTTTCGTTTTTCTGTACAGCGCTGGTGTATTGCTCCTTGAATTTGTTTGCGTTGACGTACAGCACCACCTTGTCGGGGTGCAGCTTTTTCACCTCAAGCCCAATGGCCTGAGCAAGGTGCGTTTTTCCCAAGCCGGTGCTTCCGTTGATGAACAGGGGGTTAAAGCTGGTAGTGCCGGGGTTTTGCGCTATGGACAGCCCTGCGTTTCGCGCCAACTTGTTGCAAGCGCCTTCGATGTAATTTTCAAACGCATACTTAGGGTTAAGCTGCGGGTCTATCTCAAGGTTGGGCAGCCCGGGCATAACAAAAGGGTTAAAGCCTTTTATTCGGGCGCTGCTGCTGCCGGTCGCAGAGAGCGGAACAGGCTTGTTGCGGGGTATTGGTTCCGAGTCCGACAAGACCGGACGCGTCGCCTCGCCGGCAACTACTATGCTGTATTGAAGTTTGGCGTCGGGGCCAAGTTCTCTACGAAGAGTTTTTCGTAGCAAATCAATGTAATGTTCCTCAATGTAGTCGCAAATAAATTGAGAAGGAGATTGCAGCGTAAGCATACTCCCTTCAAGCCGCAAAGGCGTCACTTTCTCAAAAAATGCCTTGTAGCTCTCTTCGCTGATGTTATCTCTTATAATTCTCAGGCAACTATCCCAAACTTCCCTGTGGCCAAGCATAAATAAATGTGTGTTTATAAGTTTTAGTTTATATGATAAAAAGCGCAATGCAAAATCGGAAGCAAAGTTGTGAAAAAAATAGTAGAAAAAAAAGCGGCACAATACTTGTTTTTTCCAATAACACTTTAATGCACTTATAATCTGAATAATATTTTTACATGCTTTATAGCAATCTTTTTTTTCGCTTCATTAGCTCTACGTAGCAACTACTTATGGTATAAATAGGAACTCTCATTTACCCTCAGGAGAGGTCTCCTTTTTCCATCAAAAAGTCAAGCTGCCGGCGGTCTTTTTTTGTTGGCCTTCCGGTACCTTTTTCGCGCTGCACAAAAATGGTCAGCCTGTCCACATTCAGCTTGTCGCGCTCCTCCTGCGGCGTTTGGTCGTCGGCAAATTCTGCCACGAGCTTTGCCGCCACGCGCGACTTTGGAAATCCGACAACCTTGTAGGTGTAAGTAACCGGCGATTTGCGAAAGCTTACCGCATCACCCATCTTCAGCTCGCGCGAAGCCTTGGCCTCCGCCTCGTTCACCTTTACGCGCCCGCTTCTACAGGCCTCTGCCGCTTCGCTCCGCGTTTTGTAGGCGCGAATGCACCAGAGCCACTTATCTACTCGCAGGGATTCGACGGATGATACCATAGCTAATACGAATTTATCAGGAGGTGAGGTACTGCTTTCTTGCTGCGCGCGTGCTCACCGATTTTTTACTTTGCCGTATTCACAAGATTCATTGCGCGCTCCAGCCCAACGGTGGCAAACGTTTTCACGGCGTCGGCGGCTTTGTCAAGGTAGTCGGGCAGGCGTTTGCGCTCGTCGTCGGTCCACTCCCCCAGCACGAAATCAATTTGCTGTCCTCTGCCAAAGTCGCTGCCTACTCCGCACCGCAGCCTTGCGTAGTTCTCGTTTCCAAGCGTCAGCGCGATATTTTTTAGCCCGTTGTGTCCGCCGTCGCTACCGCCGCCGCGCATCCTCAAGCGTCCAAACGGAAGGTTGAGGTCGTCTAACACCACCAGCAGCTTTTCGGCTGGGATTTTTTCGGCTTGCAGCCAGTAGCTGACGGCTTTTCCGCTCAGATTCATGTAGGTTGACGGCTTTAGCAGGATGAGCGTACGCCCCCTGTGGTGCAGCTCGGCGAGGCTACCGTATCGGCCTACGCTAAAGCGCAAGCCAGCAGCGGCAGCCAGCGTATCGGCCACCTTAAAGCCAACGTTGTGCCGCGTATCCTCGTACTCCGGCCCAACGTTGCCCAAGCATGCAATTAAATACTTCACACGTTCTCTACTTTTTCTTTGCCGCCGAAGCCGCAGGTGAAGCCGAAGTCGAAGCGTTTGCCGCAGCCGAAGCAGCGGCGCCAATGGCGGCGCGCGTCATCTTCACGGCGCAAACTACGGCGCTCTTGGGGGTAAGAATGGTTACATTTTCAAATGAGAGGTCGCCCACAAAAATGCTCTTACCCAGCCCCAAGGTAGTAATATCTACGTTGAGAACGTCGGGAAGATGCTGTGACAAGGCTGATATTTTCACCTTGCGGGTGAGCTGCTGGAGCTTTCCGCCCAGCTTCACACCCTCGGGGCTGCCTTCCAGCGCTACGGGCACGTCAATGGTGATGGGCTTGCTGTGGTCTATACGGTAAAAATCGACGTGCAGAATGGCGTCGGATACGGGGTGAAATTGCAGCTCGCGCATTACGGCAACTTCCTTTCTACCGTCAATGTCAATATTCACCAAATACGCGCTTGGCGTGTACACTAAGGGATGCAGCGCGGCTTCTTCAACGGCAAACGAAATGTTGTCGCCATTGCCGTAAATTACGCAAGGAATGTTCCCGCTTTTGCGCAGCTTTGAGGTATTGTCTTTTCCAAGCGCTACGCGGCCTGAACCTTTAAGGTCGATTGTTTTCATTTTTTTGTTTTAATAGTGTTACTCAGAATTTTTTATTCCCCATCACACCCTTACAGCAGCGCTGTAATGTCGGTAGGAGGCTCTTTTGCAAGAAGCCCGCAAAGGTAGCTATAAGTTTGCGATTTCCCAAAAGAACGTTGAACTTTAAAATAAAAATCCGCTCCATGCGCAGCTACGACATGAAGCGGATTTTACCTTACCATTTTGCCGACTTCGGATAAAAAATTCTTGCCGTCGGCAGCTTGCAGCCAGCCTGCTACAGCTGCGGTCCTGCCGAGATTAGCGACTTACCGGCCTCAGTATCGGTGTACTGCTCAAAGTTCTTGATGTACTTTGCCGCCAGCTGCTTTGCCTTAGCCTCCCACTCGTCCTTGCTTGCGTAGGTATCGCGGGGGTCGAGAATACCCTCCGACACGTTGTTGAGTTTTTTGGGCGCAACAAGGTTGAGTACGGGTATCTTTACCGTTTCGGCCTTTTCGATTGAGCCGTCGATAATGGCGTCAATGATGGCGCGGGTATCCTTGATGGATATTCGCTTGCCGGTGCCATTCCATCCGGTGTTCACGAGGTAAGCCTTTGCGTTGTGCTTTTGCATTTTGCCCACCAGCGTTTTTGCGTACATGGTGGGGTGCAGGGTCAAGAAAGCTTCGCCGAATGCGGGAGAGAAAGACATCTGCGGCTCGGTGATGCCGCGCTCCGTTCCGGCCAGCTTCGAGGTGTAGCCGCACAGAAAGTGGTACTGCGCAGACTTCTCGTCCAGTATGGAAACCGGAGGCAGCACGCCAAAAGCGTCGGCGCTCAGGTATATGATTTTGCTGGCGTGCCCGGCCTTGGAGGGAAGCACAATCTTGTTGATGTGGTAAACGGGGTAGGACACGCGCGTATTCTCTGTGATAGAGCCGTCGGCATAGTTGGGCGTGCCGTCGGGCAGCACCGTTACGTTTTCGAGCAGAGCGTCGCGCTTGATGGCGCGCCAGATGTCAGGCTCATTTTCCTGACTCAGGTTGATTACCTTGGCGTAGCATCCGCCTTCGTAGTTGAACACGCCGTTGTCGTCCCAGCCGTGCTCATCGTCGCCAATGAGGAAGCGCTTGGGGTCAGCCGACAGGGTGGTTTTGCCCGTGCCCGAAAGCCCGAAGAAAATGGCCACGTCGCCATCCTTGCCCACGTTGGCCGAGCAGTGCATGGAGGCCATGCCCTTGAGCGGGAGGTAGTAGTTCATCATGGAGAACATGCCCTTTTTCATTTCGCCGCCGTACCACGTGCCGCCAATAATCTGCACCTTTTCGGTAAGGTTAAACATGACGAAAACTTCCGAGTTGAGCCCTTGCTCTTTCCACTTTGGGTTTACCGTTTTGGAGGAGTTGAAAACTACAAAATCCGGCTCACCGTAGTTTGCCAGCTCGTAGTGCGATGGGCGGATGAACATGTTGGTAACGAAGTGCGCCTGCCATGCCACCTCCACAATGAAGCGGACTTTCATGCGCGTATCTTCGTTGGTGCCGCAGTAGGTATCTACCACGTAGAGCTTTTTAGCGGCGTTGAGCTGCTTTAGCGACAGCTCCTTGCAGGCTTTCCACACTTCCGGCGAAGCGGGCTTGTTGATGTTGCCATCCCACCAGATGGTGTCTTTGGTGACGTCATCTTTTACAATGTAGCGGTCTTTGGGAGACCGACCGGTAAAGATTCCGGTGTTGACAGCTACCGCTCCGGTGTTGGTTTGCACGCCTTTTTCGTAGCCTTGATTTTTGGCATCTACTTCTGCCTGAAACAGCTCCTCGTAGGAAGGGTTGTGTACGATTTCGATGTTACCCGAAATGCCGTACTTCGTTAAATCTAATGTTGCCATGCTTTTTTTGTTTGTGTTATTAATGTAAAACGTCCGTTCATTCTCTTTTAGGTAAAAACCTCGCGAAGGTAACAAGAAAAATCAAAAAAACGATGGTCGGGATTAGTTAAATAGTTGCAAACTAATGATAAACAAGTGATAAACAAAAGTTCATCGGCAAATCAGCGTAAAAAGCCAGCCATGGTATGCGCAAATAGCAAGGGCTGACCTTTGGCGCATGCGCGGCAATATTTTATGCAGCCTGAAATTTATTCGTCTTTTATCCAAACATTTGTTATATTGCCCAATGCGAACTTATGGAGAATAATTACCTTTTGCTCGGAAAAAAATCTTTTGTTCGAAAAAATCGTATCCTTGAGGTTAGTAAGGAATGCGAAATAAATAACATGTAACAAGATAATTTACGAAAGATGCACAGTAGAGACGGGGCGCGCCCCGTCTCTACAAAACCGCTATATCTTGTTTATTTCGCATCACTAAAGTATGCTGAAGAAACCGAATCCGATTCAAATGGAAATGCCGTAAGAAGACGAAGAATCGGTACTCAAAATAGCGTGGAAAAACAGGCAGGAGATTATCGCATGAAGCGGATTGAACGGATGAAGACGGATTTTTTTGCCATCCAAAATCCAAAATTTAAATTACCCGCATTAATCCGTACAATTCAATGCTCAAAGAAAATGCACCAAACCTTGTCCGTATGCTCTAAATGAACATTTTGGATTTATATTTGATCTTCCGAATGTATAATGCAGTGTTAAATCGCATTAAAAAAATTGCGGCGCTGGAAGTTTATTTTACCTTTGCATTCGATTTAACCGATTGGTTAAACCAGCATGTTAAACCTCATGGGTAAATTGTAAAATCATGAAAACGAATGATTCAAGTACCGAACAAGCTATTTTGGAGGCTGCCCGAAAGGTGTTTTTTCAAAAAGGCCTCAACGGGGCTACCACGCAAGAAATAGCCAACGAAGCCGGCGTCAATAAGGCGCTGCTGCACTACTACTTCAGAACCAA
>JAIRXY010000144.1 GCA_031268055.1 Prevotellaceae bacterium
CGTCTTTTGAAGCTCTCCGTCCAGTACATCTGCATCTCTATGATGAACTGCCGCCCCGACGCATCCTTACAGCGCACATCTACTATGGAGTTGCGCAGCATCTTTATTTCCGGCGGCAGTTCTCCGCTCAGGTACTCTATGCTCACCACCTGCTGCGATGCCTCGAACGGCATCATGCTGTTGATGAGGCTCATGCACAAGTGCTTGTGCTCGCCGAAGACTCGCTTAAAGGTCAGGTCGTTTTTAGGGTCAAGGTAACGTGCCATATGCTTCTATTTTTCTGTTTTACCACAACGTTATGGATAAATAATTATGAGAAACTGCTTTGATTTTTAGGTAATGCCGTAAATTAGCTAGCTTACACGTAGAAGCCAACCAACAGTGGATGTCTCGAAAGCGCCAGCTATATTAAATTGCACCCTTTTGGGGCTGAAATCCCGAAGCCGCCAATAGCGTAGGCATACGCCTGCGAGAATGAGTAATTCATGCAATTTAAGCCCTAAAAGGCGTAATGCCTACAATCAATTCTTGCGGTAGACCTTTACAAAGACAAATCAACCAATTTATGACTCGCCCTCTATTCGTAATTCCTAATTCGTAATTCCTAATTTTTAATCAGCTCTGCTGCAATGGCGTCTATTTTTTTATCCAACACTTGGGTAACGCTCTCGAATTCGGCGGCGCTGCCAAGCTTTTCGCGCACGCCAAAGTAGAACTTTATCTTAGGCTCTGTCCCCGACGGGCGCACCGATACGATGCTGCCATCCTCGGTTACGTACTGCAACACGTTCGACGTGGAGGGCTGGTCGATGGCTTTTGTATCGCCGCTCTTGACGTTTTTCAGCTCCAACGTTTGGTAATCGTATATTTCTTTTACGTCCGAGCCTGCAAGACTTTTGGGGGGATTGGCGCGGAAATTGCGCATCATCTGCTGAATGGCCTCCAGACCTTCCTTTCCTTTTTTGGTAATTGAAATTTGCCGCTCCTTGTAGTACCCAAACTTTTTGTAAATGTCGAGGAGCAGGTCAAATATGCTCATCCCCTGGTCCTTTGCCCACGCTATAATTTCGGCAGCCAAGCCGCAGCTCACAATGGAATCCTTGTCGCGCACCAGCTCGCCTACGTTGAAGCCAAAGCTTTCTTCGCCGCCGCCGATGTAGGTTTTTTTGCCCTCGTTCTTGCGCACAATCTCGGCAATATACTTGAACCCTGTGTAGCAGTTGTACCACTCCACGCCAAACGCCTCGGCAATGTCGGCAACAAGGTTGGTGGTGACGATGGTTTTTATGGTATACTCCTTGCCGTGCAGCTTGCCCAGCTCTTTCCAGCGGAGCAGCAGGTAGTAGGTGAAGATGGAGTTTGTTTGGTTTCCGTTGAGAATAAAAAAATCCCCTTTTTTATCGCGCACCGCCAGCGCAATGCGGTCGGCATCGGGGTCGGTGGCGAGCACGAGCTCGGCGTTGGTGGCCAAAGCTTTGTCGATGGCCATTTTTAGCGCGGCCGGTTCTTCGGGGTTGGGCGAGTGAACTGTGGGGAAGTTGCCGTCGTTCACGTCCTGCTCGGGCACGTGGATGATGTTGGTAAAGCCCATGCGCCGGAGCATGGCAGGCGCCATTTTTACGCCGCAGCCGTGCAGCGGCGTGTAAACAATTTTTGTGTCCTTGTGCCGCTCAATGGCTTCCGGCGAGAGCTTCAGCAAGCTCTCAATGCCGTTGAGGTAGGCTTCGTCAACGTCCTTGCCGATAATTTCGATGCTGCCGCTTCCGCCCGAAAACTTTACCTGCGGGGGGGTGGTGATTTTATTCACTTCGGCAATAATGTTTTTGTCGTGCGGCGCAGTAACCTGCGCGCCGTCGTTCCAGTAGGCCTTGTAGCCGTTGTACTCTTTGGGGTTGTGCGAGGCGGTAATCATCACTCCGCTTTGGCAGCCGAACAAGCGAATGGCAAAGCTCAGCTCCGGCGTGGGACGTAGCGCGTCGAAGAGGTAGACGTGGAAGTCGTTTGCCGCAAAAATATCAGCAACAATTTTGGCGAAAGCTTCGCTGTTGTTGCGGCAGTCGTGCGCAATAGCCACCTTGATTTGCGGCAGGCCGGCAAAGCTCTGCTTGAGGTAGTTTGCCAACCCTTGCGTGGCCATGCCTACGGTATACTTGTTCATGCGGTTGGTGCCAACGCCCATTATTCCGCGCAGGCCGCCTGTGCCAAATTCCAGATTTTTGTAAAAGCAATCCATTAGCTCCTTATAGTTGCCTTGCTCCATTAAGTCGCGCATTTGCTGCTTGACATCCTCGTCGTAGCCATGATTGCCGAACCACAAGCAAAAATTATCAAACGTTTGCTGATCTTCTGTACTTAGTGCCATGTTGTAATTTTTTTGATTAATACTTGATATTTCAACTTCTACCTACTATAATTTTTACTCGATTTATAATTTTTACTCAATGCGCAGCTTTTCAAATAGCTTTAGCCTTTTCAGGCTGTCTATCCAGTGCGCAATCTCTACGTCGTAGGTCTTTTTTATCTTTTCCTTGCTGAGCACGCTGTAGCTCGGCCGCGGCGCGGGCGTTGGGTAGTCGCTGCTCTCAATGGGCAGCGCTTCGCAGGGGCGCGTGCCAATCTTCATGATTTGCACCGCAAAATCGTACCAGCTGCATACACCCTCGTTGCTAAAGTGGAACAGGCCGCCTACAAATTTCTTTTCTTGCTTTACAACCTTAAAGATAATGCTTAAAATACAAAACGCCAAATCAGCAGCATTGGTTGGCGTGCCTACCTGATCGAACACCACCTTTGCTTGCAGCCGATCAACGCCAAGGTGTAGCATGGTTTTTACAAAGTTGTTGCCGTAGTTGGAGTACAGCCACCCTGTACGAATGACCATGCTGCCGGCGTAGCTCAGGGCGCTGCTTTCGCCACGCCTCTTGGTTTGTCCGTACACCGATTGCGGATTGGTATCGTCGTCCTCGTGGTAGGGCGTATTTTTTTTCCCGTCAAAAACGTAGTCGGTTGAGATATGGATGAGGTATGCGCCTGTTGCTGCGCTTGCCTTTGTGAGGTTTTCCACGGCTACGTGGTTAATTTGCTCCGCCAGTTCCTTTTCCGTTTCGGCTTTATCTACGGCGGTATACGCGGCGCAGTTGATGACGAAGTCCGGCTTTGCCTTTTCAAAAAATACCGACACTGCCTCGGAGCTGGTAATATCCAGCTCTGCAACATCGGTAAATATAAACTCAAATGACGAAGCGTAAAGCGACGACCAATCTCTTATTTCGTTGCCCAGCTGTCCGTTTGCACCGGTGACTAAGATTTTTTTCATTGTGATGAATCATTAAATTGTATATACACGAGCTAAGGGTAGAAAATGTCTTCCTTTCATTATCTCTTTATGGGGAACAGGGTGTGGAAGAACTTGTGCGCGCAACTTTTAATCTATGCGGCAAAGATATGATTTTTCTCCCGAAAATAAAAAAAATGATGCTAACAGCTAAACCTCCGTAAGGTGAAGCCCACGAAAAGCGCTGCCCCCACCTCTGTCCTTGTAGGATGGTAGGGGCAGTATGGATAGTAGGGGCATTGCGCATTCTCGCTTGAGACGTTTTTTTACCCAAATAACGGTAGCCCTTTTGCTATAAATCTTCAACTAAAACAACTTTCACCGTTTTTCCGCCTACCTGCAACAGGTAAATTCCTGCGGGGTATTCGGAGAGGTCGATGCGGCTTTCGCGCGTTCGCTTTAGCAGCGCTC
>JAIRXY010000151.1 GCA_031268055.1 Prevotellaceae bacterium
TTGCCAGAACGCTCGAGGAGCAGGGGTACCGAGTAGCCATTGTTCCGCAGCCCAACTGGCGCGACGATTTGCGCGACTTTAAAAAGCTCGGTGCGCCCCGGCTCTTCTTTGGCGTTACGGCGGGCTGCATGGACAGCATGGTAAACCGCTACACCGCCAACAAGCGCCTGCGCAGCAGCGACGCATACACGCCCGATGGACGCAGCGACATGCGCCCCGACTACGCCACCTACGTGTACGCCCGCGCCCTAAAGGAGCTCTTCCCGAAAGTTCCCGTTGTTCTTGGCGGCGTTGAGGCCTCGCTGCGCAGGCTCACCCACTACGACTACTGGCAGGATGCCTTGCGCCCAAGCATACTCTACGATACCCGCGCCGATATGCTGGTATACGGAATGGGCGAAAAGCCGATACTGGAGATTGCCCGGCGGCTTAGCCGCGGCGAAGCTATGGGCACGCTAACGGATATTCCGCAAACGGCCTACATGCTGCGGCAAAGCAGCAGCAGCGCTACCGCCATTACGCTTCACTCCTTTGAGGAATGCCAAAAGAGTAAGGCCTGCTTTGCCGAAAATTTTACCCGCATCGAAGCGGAATCAAACAAGGTGCAGGCCGCAGCCCTGCACGAAGCGGTGGGAGGCATGACGGTGGTAGTCAACCCACAGTACCCGCCTATGAGCGAGCAGGAAATCGACGCTTCATTTGACCTGCCATACATGCGCACGCCGCATCCACGCTACAAGGACAAGCGCATACCTGCCTACGAAATGGTGAAGCACTCCATCAACATCCACCGTGGATGCTTTGGGGGATGCAGCTTTTGCACCATCTCCATGCACCAGGGAAAGTTTGTGGCGAGCCGATCGCAGCGCTCTGTGCTGGAGGAGGTGGAAAAAGTGGCGGCCATGCCGGACTTCAAAGGCTACCTCTCCGACGTAGGAGGGCCATCGGCCAACATGTACAGAATGCAGGGCAAGAACGCAAAGGCGTGCGCAAAATGTATGCGCTACTCGTGCCTGCACCCCGGCCGTTGCGCCAACCTCAACGCCGATGCCTCGCCTCTGCTCGAGCTGTACGCAAAAATTAGAGCCCTGCCGGGCGTAAAGAAAGCTTTTGTGGGCAGCGGCATTCGCTACGACTTGCTGCTGAGTGAGCAAGGCTTCTTGGACGAGGCCGCACAAAAATATTTTCAAACCCTCCTGCGCCACCACGTATCGGGGAGGCTCAAGGTAGCGCCGGAGCACACCGAGCCCGAGGTGCTGGCCGCCATGCGCAAGCCTACCTACCGGCTCTTTTGCCTGTTGAAGCAACTTTTTGACGCGCAAAACCGTACCGAAAACCTCCGCCAGCAGCTCATACCCTACTTTATATCCAGCCACCCCGCCTGCACCAACGATCACATGCAGCGGCTGGCTGACCTGACGCGGAAGCAGGGATTCAGGCTGGAGCAGGTGCAGGACTTTACTCCAACTCCCATGACGCTGAGCTCCGTGATGTACTACACCGGCATAAATCCATACACTAAGGAAAAAATTTACGTGGCGCGCACCAAAGAGCAAAAGCTAAAGCAAAACAACTGCTTTTTTTGGTACAAAAAAGAATTTTGAATTTTGAATTGACTTACGCCCCAAAAACCTCATTTTCATGCTGATTGACAATCCCGAATGGGATTGAATCTTGGTAGCCCAACGTAAAGTATCGGGGCAACGTAACGTCCAACCATCACCGGAGCGGTGAAACCCCGAAATATTTTTGTTAACAAAAATGCCAATCAAAAAAATCACAACTTAGACAAAAGGTAGGCGAGGAATTGCAATACGGTACAAAAATTATCAGCCAAAACTGAAACCGTGAAAAATCATTCTTGCAACACTATTGCAATATCAAATTATTATTGTAACTTTGTGGCATTAATAGCTGCATCCAATGGAAAAACAAAAACGAAATACGAAGACAAAACAAATGGTGATGGACGTTTTGCACCGTGAAGCGGGGGCGCTTTGCCATGCCGACATTGTAGAGCGGCTGTCCGACGAAAAGGTAGACCGCGTGACCGTATACCGCATCCTGCAAAGCTTCTTTGACGAAGGTATAGTCCACAAGATATCGGCAGAAAACGGCAAGACCTACTATGCCCTGTGCCGAGACTGCTCTGCCGGGCATCATGCCGACGACCATGCGCACTTTTACTGCCTTAGCTGCAAAACGGTGTCGTGCCTCGAGGCGGTTGGGCAGCCGCCGCTGCTGCCGCAGGGCTACAGCGCGCTGGAGGTCTCATGGTTTATTTCCGGCTACTGCCCCAGCTGCCAACCTGCGTAGGCGCATATGAAAAAGCAACTTTTGACATTCGTCCTCTACGCTGGCGCTACCGCAGCGGCAGGCTTTGCGCAGAAGGTCGACAGCGCGCCGCAGGCCTACAACCTCGACGACATAACCGTGACGGGCAGCGCAACGTCTGCCAAGCAAAGGCTACAACCGCTGACTATACTTCACGCCCCCAGAGAGTACGTGCTGGAGAACAGGAGCAGCAGCCTGATGAACACGCTGGAGAAGCTGCCGGGCGTTAGCGCGTTTCAGGTGGGGCAAGGATTTTCCAAGCCGGTGATTCGCGGCTTGGGGTTCAACCGGTTGGTGGTAGCCGAAAACGGTATCAAGCAGCAGGGGCAGCAGTGGGGCGCCGACCACGGCTTGGA
>JAIRXY010000138.1 GCA_031268055.1 Prevotellaceae bacterium
CAAGGCCAAACATTCTGCTTAAATACGCCAAGAGCCTGCAACCCCGGCATCCGCGCTTTACGGAAGAGCAGCTAAGCGCGCTTATGGATGAGGTTGTGAAGGATTTTACGATACCTGCCTACCTAAAAAATTTGCAGGTCGAATGGTGGGATGCAGCAAAGCTGACGGATGAGTGGCTGGATAAAATTTTTCCGGTCTTTTACGAAAGGCTGGGAGTACCTCACGCAGCAAATTATAAAAGAGATTATTGCGGCTTGATACCGTTTTTGGAAGCCGCCGATATTGACAAGGAAATTACCGATAAGCTGGACTTAATAGACGAAATATTGAGGTAGCCAAAAACTGCCACAACTTGTGGCAGTTTTGCCATTGGAACATAATCGATTGATTTTAAGCAAATTAAAAAATCAAGAGGAAGCGCATTTTTACGCTGAATCTGCCGTTGAAATGGGCTGGACGCGGGATAGCTCGTAGCTAAAATGAATGGGGTTACAAAATAAGCTATCTAACACATAACAACATGAATGGTACATACAAAATATCGACGGTAGAAATCTCATCGCTGTGGAATAGAGCTGATGTGGTTTGGCGCTTAAACCCCGACGTGAATATCCTTTCGGGTATCAACGGCAGCGGGAAAAGTACCATTTTGAGCTGTATTGCAAATATGCTTGCATATGGAAAACCGCCAAGTCGCTTGGAGGGATTGGTGGGCGATGTAAAAATTACCTGCGAAAACGGCCATGTTCTTTCCCGTGGATCATCCTCGATTGCGCCTGAGCAAATCGCTATAAGCTATGTTCGCACGTTTGACCACGGAGCGGAGGCTATAAACACTGAGTGGATAGGAAAATATCGTGAGCTTATTTGTACGGAGCTGGACAAGATAATCTACAACCTTCAAAGAAGATACGTGGATTACCAGCTGAATATCTCCAAAAAGGTAACGGATATTTTGCGCAAGGACAACAGTGCAGCAGCGCACGAAAGCATTGCGCTGCTGATGCATCAGCAGCAACAGTTTCTTGAAATGGTGGACTTGCTTTTTGAGGAAACCGGCAAAAAAATTGACAGGGAACAAAACGAGGTAATTTTCTCCTGCGGCAAGGAAACGCTAACGCCCTACCAGCTTTCGTCGGGCGAAAAGCAGATGCTGATTATTCTGCTCACCGTGCTGGTTCAGGACGGCAAGGCCGCCATTTTGCTCATGGATGAGCCGGAAATTTCCCTGCACTTCGATTGGCAAAAAAAGCTGATACAGTACACTCTGGAGCTAAACCCAAATGTACAGATTATTTTGGCAACGCACTCTCCGGCGATGATTATGGAGGGATGGCTTGATAAAGTTTCGGAGGTGAGAGATTTAATTCAAAACGCAAGGTAGCATGCAAACCACGCTGACAGATGGCATAAGCTCCGAGTACATGGCTGCGGCTTCTGCGCTTTTTCCAAAAGATGCACCCAAAGAAGTGCTGGTGTATGTAGAAGGTATCGACGACAAGCCATTCTGGGGCAACATTTTGCAACCTCTCGAAAGGCAATACAACGTGAGGTTTAGCATACAAACTCCAGCAAAGGGGAAAAAATTTGCGTTGAAGCAAAAAGGAGGATTAGGCGTGCACCTGATAATTTGTGTAGACAGCGATTACGATTATCTGCTGCAAGGCGCAACAGAAACATCGCGAAAGGTAAACAGCAGCAGCTACGTTTTTCAAACTTATGCCTACTCCATTGAAAACATGCAGTGCTACAGCGGTGGCCTCCAAACAATTTGTGCGGCATTGGCGGAGAGCGAGGAAAATGTTGTCGATTTTGAGGATTTGATGGAAAAATATTCAGGGATAATATACAAGCTATTTCTCTGGTCGTTCTACTTTTACAAAAAAGAAACCCCTGATTTTTTCCCTATATCCCAATTTCATGAAGCAATACAAGTTTGCATTAAAAAGTCGTCGGCAAGCCTTGCAGCGCAGCTTACCGATGCGCTAAAAAAGTTAGAGGACAGCGTGAAAAAAAAGGTGCACGCTTTGGAAAGTCGCTTCCCAACGGAAACGGTTTACGTCGAGGAGCTTCCTGAAAGCTTAAAAGCGCTGGACGTAACGCAAAGCAATGCCTACCTTTTCGCTCAGGGGCATGCCATAAAAAATGTCACGCTAAGATTTCTTGCCATAACGGTTAAGTATTTGAAAAATAAATCTATACAGAAAGTTCGGGGCAAAAATAGGCATAACAACCTAAGCGTAGATGATATGTTGACCGATAGCGTCGGGTATAAATCATGCTTTCTCTACCAAAAGATAGAGAATGACTTAAATTGCTACATCCAAAAATTGAGAACAATAACTTATTAACCAATTTATTATGCGACAAAAATTTTCAGATATTGTTTTTTCTACTTCGGCCAAGGCGTGCGAGGTGGCGGGCGGCGGCAGCGAGTGGCGCACTCCCGAACAAATTGACGTGAAGAACGTTTACACCGCTGCCGACCTCGAGGGTATGGAGCACCTTGCCTACGCAGCGGGAATTGCACCCTACCTGCGCGGCCCGTACAGCACCATGTACGTCATGAGCCCGTGGACTATCCGCCAGTACGCCGGATTCTCCACCGCCGAGGAGTCCAACGCCTTTTACCGCCGCAATCTTGCCGCCGGACAAAAGGGGCTTTCCGTGGCGTTTGACCTCGCCACCCACCGCGGCTACGACGCCGACCACCCCCGCGTGGTGGGCGACGTGGGCAAAGCCGGCGTGAGCATTTGCAGCGTGGAGGATATGAAGGTGCTCTTTGACCAAATCCCGCTCAACAAAATGTCCGTGTCCATGACCATGAACGGAGCGGTGCTGCCCGTGCTGGCTTTCTACATTGTGGCTGGTTTGGAGCAGGGATGCACGTTAGACCAGCTTAGCGGAACTATTCAGAACGACATCCTCAAGGAGTTCATGGTGCGCAACACCTACATCTACCCGCCCGAATTTTCGATGCGCATTATCGGCGATATTTTTGCCTACACCTCGCAAAATATGCCCAAGTTCAACAGCATATCCATATCGGGATACCACATGCAGGAGGCCGGCGCCACCTGCGACATCGAAATGGCCTACACCCTCGCCGACGGGCTGGAGTACCTCCGCACCGGCGTGAAGGCCGGCCTCAACGTAGACGCCTTTGCGCCGCGCCTGTCGTTCTTCTGGGCTATCGGGATGAACCACTTTATGGAAATTGCCAAGATGCGCGCCGCCCGCATGTTGTGGGCTAAAATTGTGAAAACGTTTGACCCCAAAACGCCCAAATCGCTCGCCCTGCGCACCCACTCGCAAACGTCGGGCTGGAGCCTCACCGAGCAAGACCCGTTCAACAACGTTGCTCGCACCTGCATTGAGGCAATGGCGGCGGCGCTGGGGCACACGCAGTCGCTGCATACCAACGCGCTCGACGAGGCCATTGCGCTGCCCACCGACTTCTCGGCGCGCATTGCCCGCAACACGCAAATTTACATTCAGGAGGAAACCAGCGTCACCAAGTCGGTTGACCCCTGGGCTGGCTCGTACTACGTGGAGAAGCTCACCCACGAGCTGGCGCACCGCGCGTGGGGGCTCATAGAGGAGGTCGAAAAGTTGGGCGGCATGGCCAAAGCAATCGAAACCGGTATCCCCAAGATGCGCATTGAGGAGGCCGCCGCCCGCAAGCAGGCGCGCATAGACGGCAACACAGACGTGATTGTGGGGCTCAACAAGTACCGCCTCGACAAGGAAGACCCCATTGACATTCTCGACGTAGACAACACCGCCGTGCGCGAAAGCCAAATTAAGCGGCTACAGGCGCTGCGCGCTTCCCGCAGCGAGGCCGACGTGCAGGCAGCCCTCGAAGCCATTACCAAGGCGGCGGAGACCAAAACGGGCAACCTGCTTGCCCTCGCCGTTGACGCTGCCCAAAAGCGCGCCACGCTGGGAGAAATTTCCGACGCCTGCGAAAAAGTAGCAGGCCGCTATAAAGCCACCATACGCATGAATTCAGGAGTATATAGCGCCGAATCGAAGGGCAACCCCTCCTTCGACAAAGCAAAGGCGCTGGTAGACGAGTTTGCCAAAAAAGAGGGGCGCCAGCCGCGCATTATGGTTGCCAAGCTGGGGCAGGACGGCCACGACCGCGGCGCAAAGGTGGTAGCCACGGGCTACGCCGACATGGGCTTCGACGTGGACATGGGGCCGCTGTTCCAAACCCCCGAAGAGGCTGCTAAGCAGGCGGTGGAGAACGACGTACACATTCTGGCCATGTCGTCGCTTGCCGCAGGGCACAAAACGCTGCTGCCGCAGGTGGTAGAGGAGCTCAAAAAGCTGGGGCGCGAGGACATCATTATCATTGTGGGCGGCGTAATTCCCCACCAAGACTACCAGTACCTCTACGATGCAGGCGCTGCCGCCATTTTTGGCCCCGGAACTCCCGTATCGCAGTCGGCTACCAAGATGATGGAGCTGCTGCTGATGCGGTAGAAAAAAGGCAAAGCGACAAAGGATGGCAGTAAAAATGAACTTTTGTGTAGCTCAAGATAAATTCATAGCTCTGTGTATATTGTACAATATCAAAATATATCCATATAAATTTTTTGCAGCAATGGACAACACCTCCTAAGCATAAAAAACTTCAGCTCAAGGAGCGGATAGGCATATAAAAAGCGTTTAACTTTAATTTCTTGCGATTGAAACTTAGTCACTTTCAGTAGTAAAACAGGAATAAGGTTGTAACGCTCACGAGAAATCGTGGGCTTTACTTCTGTATGTTTGTTTTACTGGGTAGACTAAGACCTCAATCGCAAGCAGTGAAGAAAGCTTGCGATTTTTTTATGCAGCAACCTCAACAAAAAAACGTCGTAAATATGCCGAATAGCGCGACGAAAAAGCAAAGAGTAGGTGCAACCTAAATACCATAGAGATGATGAAAAAAATCGCAGTAAAATTTGTCAGGAGCATTAGAGAATTTGTCCCTAAAAGTATTCGCCAAGCAGAAATAGTTCAAACGCTGTGGTTGTCTATTTTAAACAGGAAATACATAACAAAGCGAAAACCCCATGCCGCGTTATCGTTTGCGGTGCTCCTTACCGACCACTGCAACCTAAACTGTAAAATGTGCAACACATTTTGCCCGCTTGCAGAGGAATACTACCTCGATATTAACGTCTTTGAGCGAGATTGCGCGCGGATTTCCGAGCTGGCAGGCGGTCGAGTTGAGAAAATCACGCTGACAGGAGGAGAGTTGCTGCTGCACCCGCAGGCTACCAAATTTTTTGACGCCGCCAGAAAATACTTTGCTGATGTTGATATCTACATTATTACAAATGGAATCCTCCTGCCGAAGCAAGCCGATGAATTTTGGGCAAGCTGCAAAAGAAACAGCATAAAAATTTCTGTGACGCAATACCCCATAAAAATTGACCATGATGCCATAAAACGCCTGGCAAAAAAGCACGAGGTAGCGTTAACGTTACCCGATAGAGATGTAAAAACGCAGTGGTGGAAAATACATTTAGACCTAAGCGGTAGCCAAAATGCAGAAAAAAATTTCAGGCTATGCGCCATGTCAAACACATGCATTCAGCTGCGGGAAGGCAAGCTGCATACATGCCCAGTATTGCCAAACATAAAATCTTTCAACCGCTACTTTGGCAAAAATCTTGAGGTAACAGAGCGCGATTACGTTGATATTTACAAGGCAAAAAGCATAGACGAGATGCTCATTTTTTTGAGTAAGCCTGTCCCCTTTTGTCGCTACTGTAACGTCAAAAAATACGCTCACAACTTGGCGTGGGGGCTTTCAAAAAGAGATATTTCCGAATGGACGTAACGCCGACAGGCTGCGCTACCCCCAAAACATTACCATCCAAGCACAATACCAAAAGGATAGTAAGGTCAGCGCCCTTTTATCCTTTTGCTTTGTTGGCGGCATTATTGAGTTGATTGCCAATAATAACGCCGCCATAAGGAGCAAAAAATTTTCCACGCCTGTACTACTCAACATAAATAGCGTTGAATCAATATTTTACACAAGAAATCGGATAAATGCACTCTGGCAGTGCAATATTTTCGATTTTTTGCACTTTGTTGGTGCAAAATCCGTATCTTTGCAAAAAAGTTTTGGTATGGAAAAGTTAAAAGCGCATTACCACAAGCTGCTGCGGAATACAAATGTTGATTTTAGGCGGTACATGCTTGCCGTTGTCGGTTGGAAATCGCGAATGCTTGGGCTGACAGGGCCTCGTGGCGTTGGAAAAACTACGCTGGTGTTGCAGCACATCAAGCTGAATTTGCCGATTGACGAAACGCTCTACGTGACGGCAGATGATTTTTACTTCGCCTCCCACAGCTTGCTCGATTTGGCGGATGAGTTTGAGAAGCAAGGAGGAAAAACGCTTTTTATCGACGAGATTCACAGGTACAGGGAGTGGTCGCGCGAGCTGAAGCTAATTTACGACTACCATCCCCGCTTGAAGGTGGTTTTTACGGGCTCATCCATTCTCGACATCAACAGGGGCGCAGCCGATTTGAGTCGCAGGGCAGCGATGTACCAAATGCAGGGGTTGTCGTTTAGAGAATTTTTGGCAATGACCAAAGGCGTAAAGGCGCAACAATTTTCGTTGCAGGAAGTTATCGACCACAAGGTAGAAATTCCCGGGGTGGAGCATCCGCTGCCCCTGTTTGGCGAATACCTTAAGCGCGGTTACTACCCGTTCATGCAGGACGAGGATTACGCTATGCGGTTGCAGCAGATTGTAAGCCAAACGCTTGAAGTGGATATTCCGCAGTATGCCGATATGAACGCAGCAACGGGCAGAAAGCTGAAGCAGCTGATGGCGGTTATTTCCCAAAGCGTGCCGTTCAAGCCAAAATTCAGCAGCATTGCCTCCATTTTGGGAGTAAGCCGCAACAGCGTTGCCGATTACTTTCTCCACATCGAAGAAGCCGGGCTGATTGGGCAGCTGCGCAACGCTGCGGGTGGCATAAAGGGGGTGGGGAAAATCGATAAGGTGTTTTTGGATAACACGAGCTTGCTATACTGCCTTACCTCCGAGCAGCCCAACATCGGAAATGTGCGTGAAACGTTCTTTTTCAATCAGCTGCGGTCGAAGCATGATATATTTGCCTCGCCTGTTTCCGACTTTCAGGTTGAGGGTATGACTTTTGAGGTGGGAGGCAAGCGCAAAAAGCAGAAGCAAATTCAGAGCGTAGATAAAGGGTTTATTGTGAAAGATGACGTCGAATTTGGCTACTCCAACATCATTCCGCTTTGGCAATTTGGGTTTCTCTACTGAAAGAGGAAGCGTAATTCAAAAATTTCATGTACCTTTGCAGCTAAAAATTGCCCCCATTTCCGAATGAGCGTTGGGAACATTCTGCTTCCGCGCGGAGCTGCAAGAGGGCGTAGCGTGGCTGTTTTCTCCGTAATTCCTGCGGAGTTATCCACATTCAACGCTTCCAGCGTTGTTTTTATTTATCTGATGTAGAATTAATTAATATAATATCCCATTTTACTTGCACCTTACCTGATTTTAAAGAATGGCAGTAAAAATACCCCGTACTCCGGCGCGCGAGCAAGACCCCGCCGTCCGCGCCACCAACTTTGACGAAGTGTGCTACGGCTACAACGCCGAAGAAGCTATGCTTGAGGCGTCGCGCTGCATACAGTGCAAAAAACCTCACTGCATAGAGGCTTGCCCCGTGAGCGTCAAGATTCCTCAGTTTATCCATGAGGTGCGCAGCGGCAGCTTTGCCGAGGCAGCCCGTGCCATTGCGCAGGACAGCAGCCTGCCTGCCGTGTGCGGCCGCGTGTGTTCGCAGGAAACGCAGTGCGAAGGCGCGTGCATACTCGGCGTAAAGGGCGAGCCCGTGAACATCGGCAAGCTGGAGCGCTTTGTGGCCGACTGGAGCATGAGCAGCAACCTCAGTTTTACCGAAAAAGCCGCGCCCAACGGCCGCCGCGTGGCGGTGGTGGGCAGCGGACCCGCAGGGCTGGCCTGCGCTACCGACTTGGCAAAGATGGGCTACGCCGTCAAGATTTTTGAGGCGCTGCACAAGGCCGGCGGAGTGCTGGAGTACGGCATCCCCGAATTTCGCCTGCCCAAGGAGCGCGTGGTGAAGCGCGAGATTGACAACGTGCGCAAGCTGGGCGTGGAGATAGAAACCGACGTGGTGGTAGGCCGCACCGTAACCATCGATAGCCTGATGGAGGACGAAAAGTTCGACGCTGTGTTCGTTGGGTCGGGGGCTGGGCTGCCAAAGTTTATGGGCATACCGGGCGAAAACCTCAATGGCGTGGTTTCGGCCAACGAGTTCCTCACCCGCGCCAACCTCATGAAGGCCTACGACAGCCGCTACGACACGCCTGTCTACGTGGGCAAGCGCGTGGCGGTGGTGGGCGGCGGCAACGTGGCAATGGATGCCGCGCGCACCGCAAAGCGCTTGGGCGCAGATGTTTGCGTTGTATACCGCCGTAGCGAAAAGGAGCTGCCCGCCCGCGTAGAGGAGGTGCACCACGCCAAGGAGGAGGGCATAGCGTTTCACATGCTGACCAACCCCGTTGCCGTTTTGGGAACAGACAGCGGCTGGGTGCGCGGCCTGCGCTGCATCCGCATGGAGCTGGGCGCGCCGGACGCCAGCGGCCGCCGCAGCCCGGTGGAGGTAAAAGGCTCGGAGTTCGACGTGGAGACCGACGTGGCTATCATGTCGCTGGGCACTTCGCCCAACCCGCTCATTTCGTCCACCACGCCCGGCTTGGAGAGCAACAAGCGGGGCTGCCTTGTAGCCACCGAAGCCGGCGCTACCACCCGCGCCGGCGTGTTTGCCGG